>JBCCDL010000240.1:0-7920 GCA_039030815.1 Cyanobacteria bacterium P01_A01_bin.83
AGCGCACAAGCCAATCCACCGAGTCCAGCACCGATAATAGCAATATTTTGGGTAGCAGTCATGTTTCTAATTAACTGATGTTACGCACTAATTGATCTGTTGAGATTGGGTAAAGGCGCGGAATGCGCCTGAAGGCAAGCACCCGAATGCATTCGGGTGAACCTTCAGGTTAAGGGGTAAAGGTTATAGGATTAATTAATCTGTTTTCTTGCCTTATTTAAACTACTGATTTCCCGTTGCTTCGCGTAACGTTAGTAATTAAATCAGAAGTTTTACTCCGATTCAACTACTGACAAAATAGATTTAATTGGTCTTTGAATTTGATTACCTTCTGGATCTACTCTTCCGTAGATTGCTCCATTATAGTAGAGAGAGGCTGAACTTCCGCCATCAAGGTTCATAGCTTGAACTGCCCCCAGATTAGCTAAAACTTCTGCCAGTTCAGCCAAAGAAATACCTGAATCGAGAGGTTTTTCTGGCTTTTGCGCCACCATAACTAACATTACATCTTGGTTATCCATAATGGCGACAGCACTTCTGGCATTGCGACTTTCACTGCCGATCGCATCTCGAATTTTCTCGCCGTCTTGATAAGCGGTAAACCCTTCGGCAACTGAAGTATTGTTCGGTAATAAATTAGGACCTCCTCCTAATGACTCAATTAAGGTACAATTATCAGGTATGGGTGCAGAGTGTAGCTGAATATCATATTGTGTCTGGGAATCACAATTATAGCGACGAAATTCAGCACGATTAAAGATTTTTCTTAAATACGGTTTTAAATCGGGGTTATCAACCAGCCTTTCATTGAAGCGAGGATCGACAATTATTTGAGATTGCTGGATAATAAAGGATGTTGTCTTCTGATTTACAGGATCGAAATAACCACCATTAATTCCTGCAACTACTGAATTTTGGGCAAATTGAGCTATGTTTTGCAGATTACCAGCTATCTGAGGGCTAACTAAATAGTTGCTATGGTGAGGAATTGTGACTACATGAATCGTATATTGCGCTCTCTCGATAGTTTGGTAATCGATTTGTGGTTGTGATAAAGATTGTGCAGGGGAAAATCTAATAGTGAGTACTAAAGCTAAAGATAAACCAATGGAGGTTAAGATAAATCGTTGTATTTGTTTTATTAGATTTCTGGCACGAACCATAAATGACGCTCAATGTGAATTGGCTTAGTTCTATTTTACTAGTTTTTAGCTTTTAGCTTTTAGCTCTTAGCTTTTAGCTTTTAAAAGTTGCATATTTTTTATCTTTAAGCTGATAAGAAGAATAAATAATTGAGTATTACATATTTATCAACGCTTAATTATTTAGTCGAAGTTGTTCGAGGATAATAAATCAATCCCACTCCAGCTTTGTTTTTATGAGTGAAGATCGCCTTGTCCGCAATTAGTTCTTTGAGATGAACCTGGATCATCGAAATAGGACGATTAAGAATTTGCTTAATTTCTTTTACAGTAATGCCCGTTTCCCGCGCTTGGATAATTTGCAAAATTTGTTCCTGAGTACTGATACCAGGAGTAGGGCTAATAATATTTATTTTAATCACGTAATTATCTTCCTGGTCTAGTTTGCCGAGGAAGATTTCATGAGTAGTTAAGTTGATACCGACTGGTAAAAATTTGGTTACCCAGAAAAACCTACAGCTATCGACTCAGTTATATCCGTATTCGCAAGCAACCACCACCGAGAATATACTTAATTAAATTGAGTTTGTCTTGTAGACTATAAAAATAACCGCATTAATACTGAGAAGAATAATCAAAAATATTGTCCCAAACATAATCCAATACGCTTTTGGCTTCTGATAAAGGCAATACTTGGCAAAGATTCTGACGATCTCGCTGTAGTAGAGATACTTGTTTCACTGTATATTCGCTTCCTTGACTAGATCTAATTGGGGCTTTAACAGCAGCCAAATTACGCAGCGGTTTTTCAATATCAAAATCAATTTTAGTACCCAACTTTTGTTCCATCCACAATTCAATGCGATCGTCTAATGCCGATGGTGTTAGGGGAGTAGAGCTAACTAATAAATGATAATAAACTAAAATAATTTCTTTGCACTCTTCTTCTTCTGCGGCATCAATCAAATACTTAAAAACGCCACTGTTATTGGCAAGATTACGATAAAAAAGCGTCTCAGTAACGCTCTTTTGAAACTTGATTTGTTTATTTTTATATTTGGTAAACTGTTTAAAAGCAAATCCCCCCAAAGTAATAGTAAGAGATAAGATTGTGATCAACAATGGTAGAATATTTCTGACATCTTCTTCATTTACTTCTAGCTCATGAATGGGCTGATATCCTAAAGTTAAATAAACTATTACCCCAAGAATCAAAACTATCTGCGGCAATAATCTTAGAAATAAAGGAATCGCGGCACCAATCGCAGGAATTCCTAAGAGTAAGCGATCCTTCCAATTCATGGTCATTTTTATATTAGGAAAGATAAATTCAATATCTAGCTTGGATAAATTCTTATAAAGATAAAGATAAATCTTACCTGGCTTAAAATTTAGTTTTTCAGTGGCTACTGGCTTATCCTGGAAATGCTGTTCCTCTTTAAATTTAATTAATAAGACTACCTGTTGATAAATATCGATTGCTCGGCTAACCTTTTTAAAACCCCATTTCTTCAAATTAACTATTTCAGAAGCATCTCCACGGACAAAGCAAACCATCTGATCAAAATCATTAAAATCAACCTCTGTTTTGAGATCGAATAAAGAATCTTCGGCTAAAGCTTGTTCTAATTCTGCTGTAGATATACAAGTATAATTAGCCTGTTTTAAAATTGATTCAAAGCTAGCAATCAAATTATCTTCTTTCTGTTTAAGTTCTAACTCACTCAAGGATTTGATAGCTTGCTCATGATTAAAATCGGGATCAAAAGGAACAAAGTCAGATTTTAAACTTTCCAGATAAAAATGTAATTTAAAATGATAATAAGCAATTAAAATATTGCAAAAATCACGGAAATTTTGTTGATCTGCGATCGCAATACCATCAGCAATACATAACTCAATAATTTCTTGGCGACTATAAGGGATAAATGCCTCTCTGTTTTGATACACTGCCATTATCTAGATCGCTGTTGATTTGAAGAGTAGATTTTAAGCTACGTTACTAGCTGTATATAATACAGACTTTTTATAGATAAATTATCATAAAATCATAACAATTGTTGCACTAAATAAACCATGTCCTCAAAAGCAGATATGTCTAGTTTCGATCAAAAAATGATGCAGAGATGCATCGAACTAGCTCAACGGGCATCGGGTAAAACCTCCCCTAATCCTTTGGTGGGATCAGTGATAGTTAAGGACGGTAAAATTATAGGAGAGGGCTTTCATCCCTCATTTGGACAACCCCACGCTGAAGTATTTGCTCTCAAATCAGCAGGATCGGCAGCTAAAGACTCAACGGTGTATGTAAACTTAGAACCTTGTAGTCACTATGGTAAAACACCCCCCTGTGCCGATGCTTTAATCCAAGCACAAGTAGCAAAAGTAGTTACAGGAATGGTCGATCCTAATCCATTAGTTGCTGGACAAGGAATTAGCAAACTGAGAAACGCGGGAATTGAAGTGATAGTTGGGGTAGAAGAAACTGCTTGTCAACAACTCAATGAAGCCTTTATCCGTCGTATACAGTATCAACAGCCTTTTGGTATTTTAAAATATGCTATGACTTTAGATGGTAAGATTGCCGCTACCTCTGGGCATAGTGCCTGGGTAACAGGTAAAACTTCTCGTCACCTAGTCCATCAATTACGAAGTACCTGTGATGCGATAATTATTGGCGGAAATACGGTGAGGAAAGATAACCCCAATTTAACCACCCACGGGGTAACAGAACATAACCCCCTAAGAGTTGTGATGAGTCGCAATCTAAATTTGCCCTTAGACTGCAATCTGTGGAATACTAAAATTGCACCAACGACAGTCTTTACTGAAGTGAGCAATGATGCTGCACTGTACCAAAAACTAATCAGTAAAGGAATAAATATTGTTACCGTCACTGCACTCACTCCCAAAATAGTCATGGAACACCTATATCAACAAGGTGTATCAAAAGTCTTGTGGGAATGTGGAGGAACTTTAGCTGCTCAGGCGATCGCTGATGGTACAATTCAGAAAGTAATGGCATTTATTGCCCCTAAAATCATCGGTGGCAAAACCGCACCTTCACCAGTCGGGGATCTAAATTTAACCATGATGACTGACGCGCTGCAATTAACTCAAGTTACAACTGAGATAGTTGACTCAGACATTCTGATTGAAGGCTATATCTAAGAGACTATTTGATTAGATTAAACTCAAGAGATTACCTACAATCATGATCACGAAGACTTTGATAACGATAAAAGTTTAAAATATCTAGCAGAATACCGACAATGCTTACGGTAATCCCTAAAGTTATAATTCCCTGAATTGGTTTTCCATCACCAAAAATCATCAGAAAATCTAAAATATAAATTGTCCCTTGGTTGCTTACTTCCATAAAACCAGGGATATAGCTGATTAAAACTAGTAACCCCAACATTCCACCAATTAATATAGCTGGTGCAGCGAAGCTCATAAAAGCAGCTAAAAATAGAGAAAGAAATAAGTTTGACACAGCTATTAAATATTTAAAAATCAGGAATCGTTGATCAAATCAGGGAGAAGGCAATTTATTTGTTTATCCCTTTCTTCTAAAAGAATATAAGCAAAAACTCATTTTGGTCAGAAATTTTAAAAATCTTAAATAACTATTACCCTGAAGCAATAAGCTTAATCATTCTTAAGTTTTACAACTAAAAATATCTTAATTAAGATAGATTACCTTTTTACTTCATTTTGCTGCTAACTTCGATAGTATTATAAGCTAAATTAAGTA
Organism: Cyanobacteria bacterium P01_A01_bin.83; assembly: GCA_039030815.1. Lineage (GTDB taxonomy): Bacteria > Cyanobacteriota > Cyanobacteriia > Cyanobacteriales > Xenococcaceae > Waterburya. Next base: position 4,900 of record JBCCDL010000240.1, read on the forward strand.
CAATAACTTATGTTCCCCATCTTAATCATACGGAAGATATATAAGTATGCTGTTAACTATTACTCAACATATTAATCTCGAAAGCTTTCTTGATTTTCTAGCTCTATTTTGAATTGAGTCGGTTATAGTTAAGAACTATCTCAATATGTCACATTATTGACTTAAATCACCTCGCTTTTTGTCAAACTTTGAGTATTAATTTACTAATTATGTTTGGGAGCCTTAATTTTGTCTTGGAAACGTTTAGATGATCGTCAACCAAATCAGCTTCGCAGTCATCGATTTGAACTAGATTTTGTCGAAAATCCTTTGTCTTCAGTCATAATTGAATGCGGCAAAACTAAAGTTCTCTGTACCGTTAGTCTTGAAGAAAGAGTACCTCGATTTCTGCTCAATAGTGGTCAGGCATGGTTAACAGCAGAATATAGAATGTTGCCAGGAGCTACCAATACTCGTCATTCTCGGGAGTTAATGAAACTGTCTGGACGCACTCAGGAAATCCAACGCCTAATTGGTAGAAGTTTGAGAGCAGCAATTAACCTTAAGGGTTTAGGCGAAAAAACCATCACAATTGATGCTGATGTATTGCAAGCTGATGCTGGAACCCGCACTGCTGCAATCACAGGAAGCTATGTTGCTCTAGCTCATGGAATTAATAAACTAATTACTACGGGAAAATTAAAAACATCACCCTTAATTGAGCCTGTGGCGGCAGTGTCGGTAGGATTAATTAATGGAGAAGCATTTTTAGATCTCGATTATCCTGAAGATGTAGCAGCCGATGTAGATTTGAATGTAGTGATGAATAGTAAGTTAGAACTAATTGAAATTCAAGGAACTGCCGAATCAAATAGCATGACGCGATCGCAATTAAATCAGATGTTAGATCTAGCAGAGGCAGGGATCAAAGAACTACTGCAAGCACAACAAGATGCTTTGCAAATTAATTAGCGTCAATTCTTTACCTAAATAAGATATTATGAACCCTGAATCCAACGTTAAATCAACCAATATTTGGGACTACAAACCGCAATGGTGTCAGCCTTGGTCAATTATTCTCACTGGAATTACCATTATTACCGTTAGCTGGTTAATTTTCCATCGTATATGGCTAACAATAGTCATCGGGCTACCAATAGTTGCTTGGTGGATCTATTTTTTAATTATTTATCCCCAAGCTTTTGCTGAGTATATAAAGTCGCAGCAAGCCAAAATATCCAACTGATTTTATGCGCTTCGGTATTGTCTTTGCATCTGTTACAGATTTGCTTGGTGTATGTAAATACGTTATTCAAAGCGTGCTAGCGCAGAAACATTGGAAGAAGAGGTTAACAGCAAGGGATTTACAGGCGATTACCCCTTTGATTTTTAGTTATGTTAATCCTTATGGCTTGTTTAAGCTCGATATGAAGGAGAGAATCTCTAGGTTATCGCAACAAGGAGTGGCTTAAAAAATAGTTCATAGTTAGCAATACAATATGAATATAATTATCTATAGACCGCCAAAGCTTGGGGATGAGAACCAAATCAGTGGTTGCATGTGGGCTTCTGCGGATTTATGGGAACTTACAGATGGAACATCCCCAAGTGTTGCCGAATGGAAACAACTCTGCAACCCAGAAGAGTTAAGAGATAGAATTTTGAGCGGAGAGAGAACGTTAGTTGCTACATGGAATAAGATAGTTATCGGTTTTATTGCATTTAAGAGAGGCACCCATTTATCTTTGTTGTTTGTCCGAAGGGAATTTTCCAAGCAAGGAATTGGTAGAGAACTTTTTAGACAATGCACTAAAGATCTTGACGAAATAACTGTCAATGCTGCCGAGACAGCAGTAGGTTTTTACCAGAAAATAGGATTTGTGAAAAGCGGAGATCGCTTTTTCTACTGCGGAATATGGGAAATACCAATGAAATGGACTAATGATAGTAATTATTAATCCATAGGGAATGTTTATGAGAAGAAGTCACAAAGTCGTTTTCTGCCTTCATTCTTTGCTTTGAATTTGGTAAATTTTGCCAATCGAGCCTTAAGTGAATCGCCGCTTATAATTAAACGGGACTTTATTGCCAACTTAAAAGATAATATTTGAGATCCTATTGCTCGCTGTTATTGATTCAATTTTTGCTTAACTTGTTACAGTTGCCCAATTCTAATTTCTGTAGTCAATAGCTTTACTCTGGCTGCGTAACATCACAGATTAAGATTAGAGAGCTTGATAATTCAAAGTTCACCACATAGTTAAAGGGTGATTTATTTTTTCCAATCACCCTTTGGCGTTATAGAGTCTTGCAGGACTAACGCATGGTCACAAACTCTTCGGCAGAACTAGGATGAATTCCTACTGTAGCATCAAAATCAGCCTTGGTAGCACCCATCTTAACGGCGATCGCCACTCCCTGAATAATTTCTGCTGCGCTATCTCCCACCATATGTGCGCCAATAACCCGATCGGTTTCAGTATTAACAATTAACTTCATCAAGGTTTTTTCTTGCTTGTCAGGTAGAGTGTAGTACATGGGACGGAATTTACTGCGATACACCTTAATAGCATGACCATATTTTTCTCGGGCTTCGGCTTCGGTCATACCCACCGTAGCTGCTTCAGGAGTAGTAAATACTGCGGTAGGGACATTTTCATAGCTCATCTGACGAGATTTGCCGCCAAAATGAGTATCAGCAAAAGCTCTCCCTTCATTAATAGCCACAGGAGTTAAATTAATGCGATCAGTACAGTCTCCCACGGCGTAGATGTTTGATTCAGCAGTTTGATTATACTCATCTACCGCCACTGCACCATTAACAACTTCCACCTTCGTACTCTCTAAACCCAGGTTTTCTAAATCGGGCGCTCTTCCTGTAGCAGCAAGACTTACCGAGTCGACTACGATTACTTCTTTACCTTCATGATCGTGAGGAATGATAACTTCTAACCCAGAATCTCCTTTAGCAATCGAAAGTTGAGGCTTATTATTCAAGATACGAATACCGTGTCGTTCCATTCCCTCTTGAATTTCACTGCG
>JBCCDL010000241.1:0-7914 GCA_039030815.1 Cyanobacteria bacterium P01_A01_bin.83
ATGTTTAATTACAAATCGCCATTACCTCGTAGTTGTTTTCTGTTCTTGCTCACTCTCTGCTTGACTATAGCTTTGACCATCCCAGTTCATTCCCAATCTACGACATTAACGATGGTAAATAAGGCGCAGCAGCTTTATCAAGCAGGAGAACTATCACAGGCGGTAGTTGCTTGGCAAGAGGCAGCGGCAGAATTTGAGGCACAGGGCGATCGCTTGGGCAGAAGCAAAAGTTTGATCAATCAGTCTCAAGTTTTACAGAATCTGGGGCTATATCCCAAAGCCTGTAGGGTAGTTCTCAAAGCTTTTGATTTAGCTAATCCTGAATGTAATAGTTCGGGTATAAAACAGTTACGGGAGACTTTAGCTAATCAGAATCGGATAACCACTATTGATGGTATTGGGTTACGTAGCCTGGGCAATATCTTGCAGCATCGGGGAATGTTAACCGAAGCGGAAAAACTAATCAAGATCGCTTTACTCGCACCGCCAAAGTCATCGGACATCGGTGCCACACTTTTGACCCTCGGTAACATTCAACAGACCCAAGCAAATCAGATTCGCGATCGCACCAGTTATGACAAAATCACCGAAATTATTGACCGACAAGACCCCGAACTTGCCCTAGAACCCTATCAAGATGCCATAGAGGCTTATCAACGAGCAAAAGCCAGCCGCTATACTCCGCCTATTACCAAAGTTCAGGCGCAGCTCAATCACTTATCCCTTCTAATTGAAATTGAAGCTTGGTGGCAGCAACAAACCCAAAGACGGATGCAATCTTGGCAAAGATTCGAGCAAACCAGATTAATTACTGCTGCCGATCGTTTTGCTATAGCCCTAGCTAATAAGTTAGACACTTCTAAAGTTTCTTTAGTCTCTGGAATCAACGACAAGCTGGCAAAACTGCCGCCTACCCATCAGGCAATATATGCAAAAATTAATTATGCTCAAAGCTTGAGCTTACTCCAACAAACTTCTGCCATAGAGTCTATTTTACAAACCGCTTTGCACCAAGCTCAAACTATCGATGATCAGCTAGGGTCAAGTTATGCCTTGGGCTATCTAGGAAAATACTATGGTCAACAAGGAGCTATGGCTAAGGCGATCGCTTTTACCAATCAAGCATTAGCCATAGCAGTTGCTCAAAATATTAATAGCGACACTAGAGAGATCAGTTATCTTTGGCAGTCACAATTAGGACAGTTACTAGAACAAGAGGGCAAAACAGAGCAGGCGATCGCCGCTTATACCTTAGCATTTAATACCCTCCAGTCTTTAAGAACCGATTTAAACGCCAATAGCCAAGTAGTTCAATTCAACTTTATCCAAGATGTAAAACCCGTGTATATGCGACTGGCAAATTTACTTCTGACGGTAGACGAGAGCAAAGATTCAAAGCTTAAGTCTCTCTCGACCCTTAATACTACTACCACCCCCAGTAACAGCGACAATTTAGAATTAGCCCGTCAGGTTATAGAATCGCTTCAACTGGCAGAATTAGATAATTTCTTTCAAGATCCTTGCTCCCAAACCGCAGATGTGGCATTAACAATTGATGACTTAGATCCTCAAGCGGCAGTAATTTATCCCATTGTCTTCAACGACCGCCTAGAGGTAATTCTCTCTTTGCCCCGACAGCCTTTACAGCGATTTGTCACAGAAGTATCAGCCACTAAGGTCAATGAAACCTTAGATGTGTTTTACGATAGTCTTTATAATCGCAGTATTAATAATTCTGCCGTCAACATCCTCAGTACTACTCCTGTTAATCCTACAGAGTTGCTAGAAAATACTCAGGTGTTGTTGCCTACCCTAGAAGAAATATATGGCTGGTTAATTAAACCCTGGTCAGCACAATTAGCGGCACAACAAATCAATACCCTAGTCTTTGTCCTTAATGGTAGATTACAAAATGTGCCGATGGCAGCGCTATATGATGGTCAGCAGTATTTACTAGAAAAGTATAGTGTAGCCCTAGCCCCCAGTTTACAGTTATTAGATACCAAGCAAACCCCAAGATCCCAGCTAAAAGTATTAGCAGCAGGACTAAGTGAGCAGGTAGAAATTAAAGGAGAAATTTTTCCTGCATTAGCCAATGTGCCCCAGGAGTTGGCACAAATCAAAAAAATCTTTCCTCAGTCTCGTAAACTGCTCAACCAAGAATTTACTGCCAGTAAGGTAGAAGAGTCCATTAGTACAGGATTTCCCATTGTTCATCTAGCAACCCACGGCGTATTTAGTTCCGACCCTGAAGAAACCTTTATCATCACTGGCGATCGCGATATTGTTGATCTTAATTTCCTGAACAAAATGTTAACCACCAATAAAGGAACTAAACCAGAGTTAATTGTCCTCAGCGCCTGCGATACTGCCACAGGTGATGAACGAGCTGTTTTAGGATTGGCGGGGGTAGCAGTGCGATCGGGTAGTAGTACCGTGGGTTCTCTATGGTCGGTGGAGGATACTTCCACAACTCAATTGATGAGTCAGTTTTATCGTCAGCTAGAAAATCCCGATCGGAAAAAGGTTGATGCCCTACAACAAGCTCAATTATCTTTAATCGATTCTTTACGAGCTAATCCTTTGTCTCCTGAACTTCAACAGTTACCACCTCATCCCTATTACTGGGCTTCTTATGTCATGGTTGGCAATTGGCAGTAACAGTCAACAGTCAACAGTCAACAGTCAACAGTCAACAGTCAACAGTCAACAGTCAACAGTCAACAAAGTTATAGTTAACGTGAGTTCAGGTTAAGCTCAAATGCTTACTATCAAGCAATTTAAAAATTTGTCTGAAATTAGTAATCTTGAATAAGCGAGATTTAAGATAAAAAAAAGATTAAAAGGATATCTATTATTGCTTTGATGTGTGCTGGTTTACATGGTTTTATCAGCAACTTATATTATATTCGTCAATAAGAAATGGCTAGCTAAATAGCAACAAAAATCTGACATTTCTTGTACTTAAATTGTAAGGAAAATAGATATGAAAACACTATTGCGAAGAAGCTGGCAAGCTTTTCTAATGTCTGCTGTGTTGATTATCGCTCTGGCTATTCAGCCTAGCATAGTGATGGCTCGTAATGCTCTCCCAGACTGTGTTAACTCAAATTGTAATTGTTCTGATTTTGCGACTCAAGAAGCAGCACAAAATGTTTTAGATGCCTTTGAAGGTGATCGATTCCGACTTGATCGAAACAAGGATGGTATTGCTTGCCAGAGCCTACCCAAGGCTTCAGCTAATGCAGCTGTAAAAAATACTTGTCCTCAGAATCTTCTTGCTCAACCCTTTTGGTATCAAACTGAACCTGAAACTTTAGTCGGTACTAAAAGCATTGCGATGAAGGTTGATTTACGCAACAAAGGGGGCAAAACAATGAATTTTAACTCTAATCCAGAGCGTACATTTCAAATATGGACATCCCCCAGAATAAATGGTGAGTTGTATATTCCCAAGTATACTGTTAATTCGGCACCATCAGGTAGAGTAAATTCTAATGGAGTTTTTAATTATGATTTAACTTTGGATCTTTCAGATGCACCTCCAGAAATTAGTGAAATAGACTTTAGACCAGTGGATAATACCTTTGGTACCATGTCCCCTAAGACAGGCGTGGTGGAAAACGCAACTTTTAACTGTAACTGATTTAAGAGATAGATATTAACTATTGCCGTACATCATAAAAGTTCAAAATAGAACGGCTTGAGGGTTTGAGAGAAAGTAACCAATATTTCCGCTTAAACCCTCTCTACCTCGCAACCCACAAGAACTTTTTTTATTCTAGTTTAATTTCCGAAAGTGACAAAAGAGGGATAATAGAATAATTTTGCTTCAGCATTTTTTGGTTACTTACCCCAAAAGAAAAATACTTCGCAATATTTCTCTCTGTAGGGGGAGGTCAGCAAGATACAATACTGAGTCAAAAGGCATATTTAAAGTAGTTTTTAGACAAATTTATGAAAGCGGCAGATAAGATAAACGATAAAGCAGTAGTTAAGGAATACTTTAACCAGAAAGGGTTTGACCGCTGGCGCAGAATCTATGGCGAAACCGATGATGTCAACAAAGTCCAAAAGAAAATTCGTCAGGGACATCAACAGACTATCGATACGGTAGTTGAGTGGTTAAAGGACGATGGTAACTTAGCTGATTTAACTATCTGTGATGCAGGTTGTGGCGTAGGTAGCTTAAGTATACCTCTCGCTCAGGGAGGCGCGACAATTGCTGCCAGTGATATCTCGGCAAAGATGGTGGGGGAAGCCAAAGAAAAAGCAGCCACCACTTTAGAAGATACGAGTAAAGTATCGTTCAGCGTTGAGGATCTCGAAAAATTAACAGGTAAATACAATACGGTAATCTGTTTAGATGTTCTAATTCACTATCCTACAGAAGATGCTGCTAAAATGATTGCACATTTGGCTTCTTTGGCGGAATCTCGTTTAATTTTGAGTTTTGCCCCTAAAACCTGTTTATTATTTGTCTTAAAAAAGATTGGTGAATTTTTTCCTGGTCCTTCTAAAACCACTAGAGCATATCAACATAAAGAAGCTGATATTATTGCTATTTTAAAAGATAATGGTTTTGAGATAAAACGGACAGGAATGACTAGTGTAAGTTTTTATTATTCGCGTATTTTAGAAGCAGTTAGGGTCAGTTAACAGTCAACAGTCAACAGTCAACAGTTAATAGTTAACAATAAAAATTGGTAGTTAGAGAAATTTTTATTTTCACTCTATTTACCTTGACCCTTACTTTGTATTTCTGCTGGGGAATTGTCAATAATCCTGAATTCAATCCTGAAAATGTTAAGTCGGCGTTTGCCTTGATTGTAGCGATAGTATGCGGTTTGCTAGGCTTCGTGACTGGTAAAGCTTGTTGATTAGGGATCATGTAAATAAGTAGTAATTACCCAAAATAGATTCGAGTAATGTCTTGGTAAGATTCACGTTTATGCTTCTGAATTAGAAGCAACAATTGATATTCTGGTGCAATTAACTGGCAGTAGTTACAAAAGTGAATTACTGCCTAGTACCGCTACCGTTTATGTCTTGTTGTAAAGTGATTATAAAATTGGTAACTATTATGGTTTCAGTAGTACCGTTGACAGTAATATTGTTAGCTATATTAATAGCAATTTATTTTTTTAAACATTTTTTTATAAAGTATCAATTATCACTGATTGATTAACAAGGCTTATGAAGCAGTAAAAGAACAAGTCGGGACTTTTCTTGACAATCTGCTTTAATGAAAAATGATCATAGATTATGTATAGTGAAAAATATTATCCCAAATATAATCAATGAGCAATTTGGATTCATCTAGAGATAATACATAGCATTTACCTTGTTTGTCTTGCTTTAGCAAAGAAATTTCTTCAAGGCTATTCTCGCTAATTTTACCGCGAATTTGTTTGAGGTTATTAATCGATCCTTTAATATCAAAATCAATTTTTACTTTAAATTTGTCATCCATCCATGCCTCAATGCGATCGTCTAATTCGGAAGTAGTTAAAGGAGTTTTGCTAGTTAAAAGGTGATAATAAACTAAGATAATTTCTTTACACTCTTCTTCTTCTGCGGCATCGATTAAAGAGAAAAAAACGCTGGCGTTATTAGCCTGATTTTTAAAAAATAAAGTATCGGTTACTTTCTTACGAAATTCTATTTGCTTACTTTTGTACTTACTATACTGCTTAAAGGCATAGCCTCCTAAAACTACTATTAAGGATAAGAGAGCAGTTAAAACAGGCATAAAATCTCGCACTTGGTCTTCACTAACTTCGATACCAAGAATTTTAGTTGAGCCAAAAATAAAGAAGGAAATTGCGCCTAAAATCAGGGCTAGTTTTGGTAAAGCTCTCAGTATTATTGGTATTGCTGCGCCAAAAGCAGGAATAATTAACTTTAACCGATCTGCCCAGGTCATGCTGACTTTAATATTGGGAAATAATAATTCTAGATCGAATTTAGGAACGTTACGGTAGAAATAAACATACATTTTTCCTGGGGTAAATTTAAGCAATCCTTCATCTATTTTGCGAGCGCGAAAATATTTTTGGTCTTTAAATTTAATTAGTAACACGACACGATCAAGAACTTCTATCTGCTTTTGCTTTTTTTTAAACAGCTTTTTAATTTCAATAGTTTGTTTAAAGTCACCTCGGCGATAACAAACCATTTGGGTAAAGTCATCAAAATCTATTTTGGTTTTGAGTTTGATAATTGACCTATTTTTAAAAGCTTCTTTTAAAGCAGCTTGAGAAATTGGTTTATAGTTGGCTCGTTCTAAAACCAGCTTAAAATCTTCTACTAGCTTCGCTTCTATTTGTGGTAAATCTGCTTCAGTTATTTTATTAGACTGCAAATTTGTATTAGGATTAAAAGGAGCGTAGTTATTTTTTAGCTGTTCTAAATGTGTCTGAAATTTAAAGTGATAATATGCTGACAAAAGTGAGCAAAATTCTTTAAATTTTTGGGCATCTTTATTAGTCAAATGATTATCTTCTAAGCAAAGGTCAATTAGTTCTGAGCGTTTATAGGGAATATAAGCTTCTCGATCTTGATACGATGCCATAACTTGAACACTAATTGAAAGTTTTAACAGGCTTTACTGATTTAAAATACAGCATAAGTAAAGTGAATGAAACTCCCCCTATTCCCTTATTCCATTATTCGTGCAATGGGTCTACTGAAAAAGGTTTATATTTATAAAGCCAATCCATAAAGCTACTATCTAAATTTCTCTTTGGCTGTGGCTGGGTTTGATCTTGAGCTTTCCATTGATTTTTTTCGCCTGATCCACTCTTGATTTGTAGAATTTTGGTACGCTCTATTCTTTCTTGTTCGTATTGCTTTAAAGCCTGTTCAACAGTAGAAAATCTGGCAAAACACTGTGCTAGCACCCAAGCATCTTCAAAAGTACTATTAGCACCCTGTCCCATCAACGGACTCATAGGATGGGCGGCATCTCCCAAAAGGGTAATCCTACCTTTACTCCAATTCTTAATTGGAGGTCGGTCACAGATTGGAAATTCAACAATTTTTGATGCTGGAGTAATTTCAATTATATTGCGTATTGGATCTGACCAATTAGCTAAGTCTTGTAACAGGCGCTCTTTCATAAACTTATGATTGGCTGAAGGACAATATTCTGCTTCAAACTTGCGAGTAGTCCAATTAAGATATCCATTCCCAACATTAAGCAAGAAAAGAAACTGTTGCTCACCAACAATGCGGACTAGTTCATCATGATTGAGAATATCTTGATCGCATTTAAGAGTAGCTCGCCAGGACACACTGTTAAGATAGCGGGGTGGTTCATCTCCTATAAGAGTTTTTCTAACAGTGGAATGGATACCATCAGCACCAATTAATAAATCGGCACTAGCGGTTTTACCTCCCTTAAAATATATTTTTACTGTTTGATCTTCCTGCTCGAAACCAATACATTGATGATCAAGATGAATAATATCTTGAGGTAATTTTGACTTAAGAACCTGTTGTAAATGCCACCACCAAATAGTAACAATGCTTTGTCCATATTTTTCTCTTAATTGAGAAGTTAAACTAGAGCTAATTGTTTCGCCATTAATATTTTTTTTAACTATTTTATGAAGACAGCAGCCATAATTTTGGATCTCTTCAACCAGATTAGAATCTATCAGCTTTAAAAAATTCAATCCATTGGGAAATAAAGCCAATCCTCCGCCAACGGGGCGAAAATCTTGTGCTTTTTCGTAAACTCGAACTTTAATACCTTGGCGCTGTAGAGCGAGCGCACAAGCCAATCCACCGAGTCCAGCACCGATAATAGCAATATTTTGGGTAGCAGTCATGTTTCTAATTAACTGATGTTACGCACTAATTGATCTGTTGAGATTGGGTAAAGGCGCGGAATGCGCCTGAAGGCAAGCA
>JBCCDL010000242.1:0-7893 GCA_039030815.1 Cyanobacteria bacterium P01_A01_bin.83
AACTATTGTCATAACTGATAAAGATAAGCAGATGCCCCAGTTTGAGGAAAATAGTCTTTCCGTTGACCATTGCGGTCAAGATATTCAATAATTTCTTGTTCGGCGGTGGAATCGGCACGTAAGATAAACCAAACTTGATGACCTATCAAAGGTTGCAAATCTTCAGCTAATTGACTATGCTTATCGGCTAACTTCTTTTTTTTGTCATCAAAGTTGCTAGTGCCGTGAGTATAGTCTAAATGGTCATAACCTTTTAATTTTATGTAGTAAAGAAATGCTTGATTGCCCTCATCATAGACATAAATTTTATCTGTTGGTTGATACTGCCCGACTACATACTCCAGAACTGGCTTCAGTTCATGTTTTTGTTCGGGATTAACTATGAAGTTGCTTGCTCGATAAACTGCGGGGAAAGTTAAGGAACAAAGACAGACAATTCCAATCAGGCTCAATAAACCAGACCATAAACCAGACCACTTCGCAAAATTATTTAGACGTAGATGATTGATTTGAGAAAGCATCAAAGCAATTCCTTCTGCCACAATCATGATGGCAAAAGGTGCCAAAAATAGAATTAAGCGATCGCGAAAAGGATATTTTTGGAGATATGCGGCAATGATAGTAGCAGTAAATGGAGCAATCAAGGCTAAAAACAGATTTCGCTGATGACGATAGCAAACAACACAGCCCACAACAAATGCCAAGATGCCAACGCCATCACTCATCCCCAAAAAACCCAGGGGATGATAAAAAAATCTTCCTAAAGCATCAAACAACCAGAGGATATCTAATCCAGAATCGGGATATCGAGATGACCAAGATGAATTAAGTTCTTCATTGCCGAGAGTTTTAGAAATTGCCACCCAGTAAAAACAGCCAAAGCTAGCTACCCAAGATAGATACATTATCCAGCGATTAATGATAATTTTTTGCCAATATCTGGTGGGGGAGGTCAAAAAGTTCCAGCCTTCTAAACCTGAGAGCATAAAAATTGAGGGATAAGATAACCAGATTGCCACACTGCCAACCGCCGATAGCTTAAATAACTCTTTAGCTGATAAAACTTGTTGACGTGATTTGACCAATAACCAAAATAGAAGCAAGGCGAGTGCCACATCACTAGAGTAAGGTTTTAGTTCAGTGGCAAAGTAAAGGGTATAACGACCACCAGCAAATAAAGCGATCGCTATGGGAGCAGCCCAGACAGAGCTATAGTTTCTAACTAAACGCCAAAATATGATCAACGAGACAATGCTGGCGATAAACGGCAATAGTCGCAGTGCATATTCACTGTTGCCCCAGATTTGGATTGCTAACTTTTCTAACCAAAGAAACCCTAAGGGTGCTGCTTGATTATGGTTTAGTACTTGAGCAAGTTCTCCATAGGATCGTTCAATAATATTGAGCGCCAGGTTGACTTCATCGCCCCAAAAAGAACGGTTACTAAGGTACTGAACTATCCGTACTAAAATACCAAGGGATAACATGCTCAAACTGAGATAACTGCTTAGTTTATCCCAATTTGCTCGACTTAAATTACTATTGCTCGACACCGTAAAACTGCCTAATTCGTTTCATCTAATTAAACATCAAATAGAACCAAGTGGCAGCTTTTAAATATTTGCTTTGCTATTGGCAACTAGCTATTCAGACTATTTCCCAGACATATTTAGAAAACACCATGGCAATGGTAATTCCCAAACTGAGACCGACTAAAACCTGGAAGGGCGTATGTCCCAGTAATTCTTTTAATCTTTCTTCGTTGAGATTATGTTCATCTTGAAACAACTCATCGATAATCTGATTGAGAATCTTTGCTTGTTTTCCCGCCGCCTGACGTACCCCAGCAGCATCATACATTACAATAATCGCAAATAGACAGGCGATCGCAAATTCGGCAGAGGACAAACCTTTAGTCAGACCCACACTAGTAGCCAAAGCACCCACCAGAGCAGAGTGAGCGCTAGGCATGCCACCAGGAGAGAGCAAATAAGTTACATTCAATTTACGACTTCGCAAAAGGTCAATCACCAGCTTTAATCCTTGAGCCGTGATACAGGCGATAAGTGCCACGAGCAATATGCGATTTTGTAAGATATCAGCAACTTCCTGCATGGTGTGTCTATTTCGCCCCAAAAAACTTTAATTGAACAATAAATGATGCTTGTTAGCGATCGCGAGTTACTATGTAATTGGCAACTGCTCTTAGTGGTTCAGCCTTGGCACCATAACCCGCTAACTGAGCGATCGCTTGATCCACTAGTTCTTGGGCTTTTATCTGAGACTTCTTTATCCCCCAAAGACTAGGATAAGTAGCTTTTTGCGCCTCTAGGTCTTTGCCTGCTGTTTTGCCTAACTGTTCATCAGTAGCGGTGATATCCAAAATATCATCAATTATCTGAAAAGCTAGACCAATATTTTTAGCATATTGAGATAGGTGAGCAATATCTTCTTCTCCAGCATTTGCCACCATTGCCCCGCATACCACTGAGGCTTCTAATAATGCCCCTGTTTTATGAGTATGAATAAAACTCAAAGTTTCGGCGGTAATATCAGTCTTTCCCTCCGATTCGAGATCCAATACCTGCCCCCCTACTAAGCCCGCAGCCCCCACTGTCTGACCCAGACGAGCAACAACACGGATTATGTTTTCTGCTGCCACATTTTTGGTTTGAGTGGCAACATATTCAAAAGCATATGCCAGTAGACCGTCCCCTGCTAGAATCGCAATATCCTCACCAAATACCTTATGATTAGTAGGCTTACCACGGCGAAAATCATCATTATCCATCGCGGGCAAATCATCATGGATTAGCGACATAGTATGAATCATTTCCAAGGCGCAGGCAGTAGGTATTGCCATTTCTACCGTACCACCAGTTAAGTCACAGGTAGCTAAACACAAAATAGGACGTAGTCTTTTTCCTCCAGCCAGCAGCGAATAGCGCATCGCCTCATAAATTTTCTCAGGACGAGCGATCGCAATTGACTTATCTAATGCTTGTTCAACTATTTTTTTTTGCTGCTTTAAATAGTTATTTAAGTCAAATATGGTAGATGTTTCTGGCTCTATTAGTTTCTTATCGGCTTGTACCATATAGCAGGGTCAAGATAGTTGTTCTCTCTTTTTATTATCTCTTGCTTGGGTATTTTAACCAAATTTGAACAGGCTAATATCTTTGCTGTTGAGTTTTGTTGAGATAGGATTTGTTTAGCAGTTCAAGCCACAGGTAAAATGATAATTTTTATCAACAGTACTTTGCTTTAAGAAGTCTTTTGAGCGCAATTTTTTAACTGCTCACCGCCCTAAAGAAATCGGTGATTCTAGAGACTGGGGACTGTGAAGATTCTAGGACTACGTAGCGGGGTTATTCGCGATCCCTAATCTCTAATCCCTAATCCCAATCGTCATCAATGACGGGGCTTGAAACCCATTTATTAAACGATAAATGATCGCTAAATACTAAACTCTACATCTCTATATCAGTAATCTGGAGCTAATTTGAAGAGAAACTGTACTGGGGGATGCTCATCAAGATTGTAGCTAAAAAAAGCGGGACAAACCAAGTTTATCCCTGACTTTAAGATATTTTGTTGATTTAAACTACTTGTTCTACTTCGACGATTTCAGGAATTTTTTCTCGCAAACGACGTTCTATACCCATTTTGAGGGTCATTGCTGAACTAGGACAAGAACCACAAGCGCCTTGTAATCGTAGTTTGACAATTGGACCTTCTATTTCGGCTAATTCGACGTTACCGCCGTCAGCCATTAGATAGGGGCGTAGTTCGTCTAAGACGTTTTCTACGTTATCTTGAGTTAATGCTAATGACATAGTTGATTGGGTGTTTTATTTGAGTCGTGTTATCTGTATTATTACACTTTGATCCTAAGCGTGTGAGTGCCAAAATTCAAGCAAGCTTATGCCACCGCAGCGGGTTCTAATAATTTGCTTTCGTCAAAGATAAATTCGGTAGTGATTTTATCTTGGTTAGGATCAATTGATTCAATGACCTGATGTTTGGGAACATAATAGTTACCCAGCTTTTCGTAGCTTTCTTTAAACTCTCGTTTAGCTTTTAGATCATTGGTTTTAGAGTCACGAAAGATCGCATTATAACCCGTGGATATGTAACCTGAACCTGTATCCAGACTTTCATTAGTATTGATCACAAATGCCATGGGACCCATCACCCGACTAACCTGACATATTTCGGTACCGCGAATTTTATAGTTAGAACCCATTGAGTCACCTTTAACCAAAATTTCTACTGCACCCGTAGCATCTTCTTCGCCCAAAGTAAAAGTGCTTTTACCATGAGCATTCTCAAAGGTGTTACGTTTGCGGTGAGTAATTACATCACGCATATGGTTATAAACGCTTTCGGCTACCTTCTCATCTTCAATACCTGAGACTTCTACAGTTAAATCGCTATTGACTTTAATCTCGGCATTGTAAACTTCTTCTCCTTGCTTTAGTTCCAATTTTGTAGTATAGCCAGGAAAGTCACTATCCCAAGTGTAACGATTTTCGTAAGCTGCACGAAAGCGATCGCGTGCAATATCATTTGCCATAATCTCTTGTTAAGTAATTTTCTATACCTCTATAACCAGTTTAAGAAAATTTGTGGCTATTAACCGCAATCATCACCACAAAATCCATATTTATACTTAATTCGTATTCTTCAAAACATAGATTGGGAACTCAATAAGTTAACTTTGAGTCAAATTCAAATCTCATTTTGTTAAAGATGCAGTTTAATTTCCACAGCTTTAATCTAGATAATCCTGAATCTTGCCTAATTATTCTCATTTATGCAGGTTTTTGGGGTTATAGCTATTACGCTCTAATTCTGCTTTTGATTCATACTTACAAACGTAACCGTTCAATTGAATCGGCTGGTAGCCAACAGTCTCATCAGGCGGGGTCAACTAGTTAATAACTGACCTTACGCCGTATCTACCGAAAATTGGGGTGGTTAGTAGTTATTTTATTTAATATCCACCAACCACTAACTGTTAACCACTGTATTCTTATAAATAGTGGCAAGTTTGATGGTGCAACTCTTAAAAGTGGAAAAATTAGATAACTCTTAATACTTTAGTTAAGAGTCGGCAATATCTTCATTAACCAGTATGGATCAACTACCAAGTCACCAGATTACTAACCTTAAGCCAGAAATAGCGCTCGCAGCGATCGCAAATGCCACAGAACAAAATTCTGTAATTCTCGATTTTGACGAAACTTTACTCTTAAGAAACTCAACGGCTGAATATATAAATAGTTTACGTCCTCGTCTACTGGGCTTTATTTTAATAATTATTTTAAAGATCTTAAAACCTTGGAAATGGTTACCATATCCCTGGGGAGGAGATCAAACTAGAGATTGGTTTTTAGTAGTTGTTCCCACTATTTTGTTACCCTGGACGCTATTACTATGGCAGCAAAAAGCCAAAAAGCTAGCTGAGGAATATAGTAATATTGACCTAATCTCTGCGGTAAATCAAAATACTGATGCTCAAATTATTGTCGCCAGCTTGGGCTTTAACTTTATAATTAATCCGCTACTTCAAAATATGTCTATAAGATGCGATCGCTTGGTTGGCTGTCGTTTCTGGCAAGGTGCAGGCGATCGGAATAAGGGTAAACTATTGATGATGCAAGATGTTTTATCAGAGTCGGAAATTAAATCTGCAATTCTTGTTACCGATTCTGAAGATGATTTACCTTTATTGCAAGTCGTAGGAAAGCCTTGTTTCATCTTGTGGTCACAGGCTAAATATGTAGACCCGCTTGCTGATTTTTGGCTTTATGCTTGGATGAAGAAATTAAAAAATTATTGTTTTTTGCCCGAGTCTTACTAACCTCTTCCTCGTCTCGTAAAAATTCCAACATCTTCTCCGCATAACGATATCCCAGTCCCAGGGAGCCTTGTTGGTCAAAGTGTATATTATCCGACTGATAACTAAGACCTTGGGATGAAACTACACCGATTAAGTTGCTGGTGTTTTCTAGACTGTCAATAATCTGGTTATGATTTTCATATTGGGGTACGGGAGCTAGATGACCAAAAATGAAAGGTACATTGCTATTAAGATCTTGGCGAAAGTTCAGGACTAGGTTTTCAACCGCAGGTTTCCAGTAAGAGGCTGCATTATCCGTTTCTCCCTGATGGAATAATACACCAGCCAGAGTGCCACCACCTTGTTCTAAGACTTCCTGTGTACGGCGCACGCAATGTTCATAAATGTTACGATCACCAGTCTGGAAATCGTTACCATAAAAGTTCATGTCGACCACTTTACCCTTTTCGTAAGATTGAATCGAACTACCAGGGATGGAACAGTTCAGTACGTCAAATTTCTGGTTGGGAAATTGCTCAACCATTCTTTCTAAGAAACTGTTCATTAAACTGACTTTGCCGTCTGAGTTATCCTTCCACTGTTCACAAAATGGAACTAATGTCTGAGTGAATTTCTCGCCACTGTTAGAGGTAGACTGGATATATTTTCTGATATTGGGATGCTGGGTCAGATAGTCTTGAGAATCCTGGATATCGGCTGCACCACAGGCATTTGATTGTCCCATTAATACGAATACTAGTGGTTTATTGTTTAGCTGCCCATCACTAGAAATGCTCTGAGGGATATTAGCGAGCAGATTATTATTTCTCTCCCCAGTCAACTTTGTAGAGATTGAGCTATCATTGCTTGCTTGTGCAGTCATGGAACTAAATCGATATAGACCCAAACTACAAGCTAGAGCTAAGAATAGAAAAATAGATGGTTTTGGTTTCACTTTGATACACCTCAACAATCGATGATGTTACTGAGAAAATCTTATTTTATTAGATCTAATTAAACAATTAGAGGGTCACATGCACTGCATGTAACCCTCTGTATATCTCATTCACATTAAACTATTTACTTTAAATCTACTTAGCTTGGGATTTACTTTTGTGCTTTGCGTTTGCTAATATGCTAGAGTTTCTAAAGTTTCTTTTAGATATTGCTTGACCTGTCGCTCCATATCGACTTCATTGCCCATTCCTCTTTCCTTCTGCCAACTTTGAAAACCTGAGCTTTTAGCGATCGCTTGTCTGAGACTTAACCAGATTTCTCGGTCTTGCTCTTTACTCTCTTGAGAAGCAATAATTGAATCTGCCATCTATATAATTATTTCTTTCTATGCTATTACAAACTTATCTTAACTTAACCACTATAGAAGTTTGTAGTTCAAAATACATAATTTATCTACAATAGCATAGCTATCAGAATTTCTAACCTAAGATTGACGCTCCCCATGCCTGAAGGCAGGGGATTCCTAAGAGATAGTTAATCTTAGAGGGTTCGCCAAAAACCCTCTACTCACTCGCTGGTAATCCAGTCCGTGCATACATTTAGCCAAAATATTGGCACTATCATTTATATCGCTAGAACAGTAATGCTTATCCTTTGTCCTATACAATCCGCGTTTTACTCTCCTGCCAGAGAATTTGTGCTTGGTGGAGTCGTGGGCATCGTATACGGGGATTTCATCTTGGTCGTAAAAACTAGCTTTACTAGTGTAGCTTTCTTCTTGTTCGAGATACTCAATGCCATATCTAGAGCAAAGAGCTTCAAGCTTCTGTCTCAATTGCCAAAAAGGTATTTGGACAAAATTTTGGTTATTCGATTTACCAATATTGATTTCTTGCTTAATACCTGAGTTGTACCCAAATATCAACTTCCCTATTTGATGTTCGATGCAGTAGTTGATTATCACCTTTGCTGCCTTGTTCAAATAGTCTCTAACACAATTATTACGCCACTGGTAAAGTCGAGCTTGTTTGTTAGTAAAAGATTTAATACCTTGTTTATCCTTCTTGGATTGCAGTTGAGCATTACGTTTG
>JBCCDL010000243.1:0-7892 GCA_039030815.1 Cyanobacteria bacterium P01_A01_bin.83
CCACACAGGAATGCTGGAATTGATGGACTCCGAGGCAGAATTAGCTGGGGTATTAGCGCACGAAATTGCCCACTCCGTTTTATCTCATAGCTATAAACAAATCGGTGAGACTGCCCTCACTGGCACCGCCTCTAATCTGATCTCCAGTATGTTAGGACGCGGCGCGGGATTAGCTTCTAATGTAGGAGGACTGTTATTGAGTCAGAAGTTTAGCCGTGATAAAGAAAAACAGTCGGACATTCTGGGTTTACGGGTACTTGATGCTGCGGGATATTCGGCAGACGGTTTATATAACGTAATGGCAAAACTAAAAAAGCTATCTGGTGGTGGTTCTTCTTTACTTTCTAGTCATCCTGCTTCTGAAGAAAGAATGCGTTATCTAGAAGAGTTGATTCAAATTAATGGTTACAACCGTTATGGCTATGAAGGAGTAGAAGCTTACCGTGCTGTTTTTCCTCGATAAGGCAAGTTATCCCAATTCTTTTTAATCTGACTACAGATATCATGGTCACGGGAGGATAAACTGTCACGTATTTGATTTGCTTATTTTGGCTGACGGGGGGACTGGGAGAAAAGGAGACTGGGAGACGAGGAGACTGCGCCTTGTCTAGTTAAATAATATGCATCTTTATATGACGAACAGCTTAACTTAAAACAACCTTTTTCGTGACCAGATCTGCATAAAAAAATAAACCAATCGTATCTAGAGAATGTAAGCAAAACACATTAAATTTGATTCTAACTAGATACAAACCATGAAAAAATCTACTCTAGCTCTTCTAACCACTATAATCGCCTTCGCTCCTCTAACTGCTTTTGCTCAGGATTCTTCGACTAGCATTCAAAACAACACTAATTCCGCTGCGGCTGTCGGTACAGCTAACTACATCGACCAAGACGCTACACAACAAAATCTGCAACAACAACTAGACCTAGGTGCATACGGTGTTCCTTCTACGCCTGATGCTCAAACTTCTGTCCAAGTCAACGCCAATGAAGCGGCTGCGGTTGGTGACTACAACGTGATTGACCAAGATGCGACTCAAACTAACATTCAAGACCAAGTTGACCTAAATCAGTATCTTCCTCAAGGTTACGGTTACTAAATCTTCCCTTTTTCATTGCTCTTAAACCTCACAAAAAAGTCCTGGACAATTAATTTTTGCCAGGACTTTTTTGTGATCCCACATTTGGCAGAATTTAATCTTTAGTTTAAAGTTCCAAAGTTATCCCTTAATATCGAACTGATTCAGTTTGACGAATCAAATACTGTTCTTGGTTAAATGCTTTTTGTTCTTCCGTCAACAAGCCGTAATTCTTAATTGGAGGGCGCATATCCCATTGTGTTTCGGCAAACATCAACAAATTGGCGCTCATTACTAAACCTGTTGCCAAAAACTGCCAACCAATACAGAAAGGTAAAATTGCAATACCCAAAAGATGGAACAACCCTGCCATCATAAATGCCCGAGATCGCAATCCTACACCTGTACAAAAATAACCGATGGCACTCAAACCAAGCCAAAGATGAGATAGGTGCATTAAAATTGTTCCTGATCCCCAAAAAAGACCCAGGTCAGTAATAGCGATACCGCCCAACATCAGCACTATCCAAGAATATAATACCCAACGTAATCGTTCCACCTTGACCCAAAAATAAGTTAAAACAAACATTGCTAAGGTACCTAAAATCGTTAAAACCGACCAAAAAACTGCCTGTGTAATCCAGTCAATTGGAGCAAACTGTGCCGTAAAAAAGATTACTGCCGTAATCAAGCCCCAAACTACAAAAACCTGATCAATTCTTGTGTAAATACTATTTAACAGGGTTCTGTTGCTAATCTCTAGCTTTAACTTCAAAAGCCCTTGGCGATCCTGAAAATCTAGGGCATGCTGCTTACGACGGATAATTGGCTCGGCAGAATTGAACAGAAGCATATTATATAGCTACCCCAAAAAATTTATGTATAACTTTGGTCTGATTTATCTTTCTTAATGATTATACATAATATATCTGTAACTATTAAGCTCTGGAAAACTCATCTAGTTATTACGGGTTTCCTCCATCTGTGTCATTGATCGCCTCAGCAATAGCAGGAGCTATCATATCAATCACAGACCCAAGCCTAAATCAAATGGCGCATTCATTGTCTTATGGTTAGGAGGAAGCGTTAGATGTTCAAAGTATGAGGTTCGAATGTAGTCTATGGGCAGCTATCAAAGAGTGTTTGTCAACAAAAAATTAAACTGCATATATATTGTGACTTAGGGACTTGGGGCTAATGCTTACCTAAACCCCTATCCTATCCCCTAATTACCCACTTTTTTGGTTTTGAAGATTTATTTTACAAACAGTTTCTCAGCTTCATAATTTATAGTGTATCGTCTAGCATCTCCATCGCCATTTTTAGACTAATTTTTAAGCGATTCAAAGAAGCTGCCAAAATTCCGATCTCGTCATTAGTTTTTTGTTCAAATTCTATGTCTAAATCTCCTGTACTCAACTGTTTGGAAGAGGATGACATTTGCTTGAGAGGGTCGGTAACAGTAAATTTAAGAAAAAGGTTGAGTAAGATGCTGGCTAAAAGCAAAAAGATAGCAACTTTACTCATTACCAAGTAACGAAGTTTGCGGGCGGCATCAAAAACTTTGCTAGATGGTACCGAAATCATTTGTGCTGCTACAATTTCATTCATTTGCCAACCAAAACCATTTTCGCTGCCATAAGTTGCAATTAAACTGGCTGGTGCTACCTTGGGATCGCTATGACAACGAAGACAGCTTTCTTTTTCAATTTTAAAAGGGCGGGCAATATAAAAAATTTCTCCTCCAGGAATAGAGCGAAAACCTTGTATTTGTTCCTTCGTCGAATCCTCTCGAAAAGATTGAACAATTTCTGTTTCAAACTTATCTGCCTTGTCTCGAACATTAGTAGGATTAATTGCTGCGTCTTTGTAGAAAAATTGACTGTATTGATCCTTAGTACGCAAATGTTCAGATACTTCTCTGACAGCATAGGTAGGAATGGCTGGTGCCAAAAATACTTCTTCTGTTTCTAGTCTGTCAACTAATTCGGGATTGACTTGAGTATTTGTGTATTGACGAATCGAATTCATCGTCTCCATTAATAATGAGGCTCGATCAACAATTATCTGCTCGGCATAATTTTGTAGAGCTCCAGAAAGAATTATTCCCGTAGTAATGGTCAAAGATAATATAATAATCGCTAAAAGAATATTAAGTTTGATTCCTAGCTTCAGATTTTTGTACATTTTCTAGATTAAATTCCTGATACTCTAAAAGTTAGATTATTTTAGCTATTTGCTAGATTCATAAATATACATTTATCTAAAATAAATTATGCAAGTTTCAATTGTAATACATAAATATGTACAATTTTCACATTCAAACTTAAGACAATATGGGAGAAAACTACAAACTTCTCAGCAATAACGCTCCTAGTTGGCGTACTAATTAAAATCATAGAAAAAATATGTCCTGGCATCGTATTTTATTAATAATAATTATCTTTACTGTGACAGCTTGCGATTACGCAGAGCGTACCAGCAAAGCCGATCGCCCTGTGGAAACCATAATTAGAAAATATAGTGTGGGGATTGTCAGTTATGGTGAAAATGAAAAATCGTTACAGCAATATGCTGATTTTCAAGATTATTTAGCAAGACGACTAAATAGCTTAATTGAGCTAGAGCCTGCTTATAATGAGGTGAGAGCCTTACAACAAGTGAAGAGTAAAAAGTGGGATTTAGTTTTTGCTCCTCCAGGTTTAGCTGCGATCGCTATAGAAAGCTACAATTACGAACCCTTAGTGCCTATAGAAGGTAGAGATCAAAGCCGTTCAGTGATAGTTTCTAATAAAGCAGCACCTTTTACAAAACGTCGAGATCTGATAGGGGAAACTATTGCTCTGGGACAAAAAGGATCTGCCACAGGATATTATTTGCCCATATATAATCTTTATGGAATAAACTTTAGCCAAGTACGCTATGCGCCAACTCCTCAAACAATACTGCAATGGCTTGAGGAGAAACAAGTTACGGTTGGAGCATTATCTTTAGCCGAATTTAATCTGTTAAAACGAGATTATGCACCAAATACCTTTAAGATCGTATATCTAGATCAACGGGATGTACCCTCAGGAGCAATCTTGATTAGCGATCGCATAGAGCGTAATCAACAGGAACAAATTAAACTGGCGTTAATGGAAACACCTTCTTTTATTGCTGCTACAGCAGGCTACTTACCCAATGAGCAGATATCAGACTATGATTATCTGACAAAGGTAATTAAAAGAGTCCAGGAAGTTCTAGAAAAATCGCCGATGGTGCTGCAAAAGTAGGTCATCATTTTTTAATGTGAATTAAGTTCTCAATTATCTAAGTTTTGGCTATTCAGCTTGTCCAGAGTTTAATTCCTCCTAATAAACCATTAACATTAGGAATGATTTGAGCATTTTTCGGTAGCTCAAAATTGATGTTTTTTGCCTCTCCACCGCCAATATATAGCGCATCATAATTAAAAAGATGGTCTAAGTTAGCGATCGCTTTTTCCAGTCGATGATTCCATTTTTTTTTGCCTTCTTTGTCTAAAGCTGCTCGACCCAATTGCTCCTCATAAGTTTCTTTTTTGCGAAACGGATGATGCCCCATTTCTAGATTGGGAACCAGTTTGCCGCCAACAAATAAAGCTGAACCAAATCCTGTACCCAAAGTCAGCACTAACTCTACTCCTGTGCCTGAAATTGCGCCAAAACCCTGAATATCAGCATCGTTTGCCACCTTAACTGGCTTAGATAAGAGCTGCGACAAACTAGTAGCTAGATCATAATGAAGCCAATCGTCATCCAGGTTAACCGCAGTTTTGATCACTCCACTTTGCACGACTCCAGGAAATCCCACTGAAGCTCGCTCAAACTCCTGTTGTTTTGCCAAGGTCAGAATGGTATCAATCACATCCTTTGGTTTGGCTGGTTGAGGTGTTTTGAGGCGTAGGCGATCGCTCAATGGATTACCAGCGCCATCTAGTACCATCACTTTGATGCCACTACCACCAATATCTACAGCCAAGGTACGTAACTGTTGCGGTTCATTCATAAAATTTTTGTTAAGAATAATGCTATGGTTGATTATAAAATTTTCAGCAATTTTACATAGGTATTATTTATTTTTATCTTTATTGGGAACAATAACTGTGAGGAGCTGAACAATTTGTGTTAATAATACCGCCCACTTGCTGATTTTTTAACTTTAAATACGTTTTAAATAATGAATATCAAATACAATCTAAGGTTATCGCAGATTTGGCACCAGGTGATTACCCGTAAGGTACGCTTGGCGATCGCAGTAGCATTAGGATTATCAGTTACAGCTCCATCAGCTCTAGGTGCAGAGAAGGTGAAACTAATCTATGGACCTTTCAACGGTAGAATTTCGGTAGCATCTTTAGAAAAGTATGCCGCTACAGGAGAAATGACTCGGGAGTTTCGGCTCTATGCTAAATTCGTAGATCAAGAAACCCTGACTCAATTACGCTTATGGTTGAATAATCGTTTTGAGAGCGATCGAGTAGATATGTACAGATTTACTAGGACTCCAGAAGGAGAAAAGTTTCTCCAAGAATTAGGTACAGTGATCAAAACTCATCCCCAGCGGAATGGATTTTATGCAATTCGCTCGTCTTTGATTGGAGCAGCGGACATGCCAAATGACTCTGATGGCTGGACGGTAATTGAAGCGATGCAAAACTTTCCCACCGAAGATATGCAAATAAATACAAAAGATTTATTCAAATTAAAAAAATTTTGGTCAGAAAATCTTAATAGTAATCAGACTGTTGGGGAAATTTTCTCAGCTCAAACAGAATAAGCTGTCAGGCATTTAATTTGTTTATTGAGGTTGGCTAGGAGACTAGGAGATGGATTGACCGTTGTCATCTAATTAAATAATATCCAGTTTAAATACACATTAGCTTGGTTACTTAATACTATTTGATACAGGGATTTTCAATCTGGATCAAAAAAATATTTTGATCATACTTACCATTTCAGCTATTGTGAACAACCTAAGTAGGTTATGATAGCCACAAGCTACTTACAGCAATGTTTTTGCCAAGATCAATGGCGTAATTCGCTTAAAAAAGCTTAAACTAAATTAAAGCATTCGTTAAGATTTTTCATTTTGCGACTTGAGTAAAATTAGTAGTTAGATACTCGGAGAAAGCAGAAGCCGCAAAAAAATAATAAAATTATTTTTGCTGTTTGCGATCAAAGTTAATCTTACATTTAATTTTAGTAATCTAAATCGATAAGAGTGCGCTCACATAAGATACAAAAAATAGATCCTAGTAGCGAATATCCTTGTCCCTGTAGAAGAAAAGGCAGCCTAAAGCCAATTGTCCTCACAGAAGCTTTAGGCTGCGATCGCTGCCAGCAAATTTTTGTAGTAAAAAAAGATGGTCTGCTCATCGAACAATTGTCCTCGATTTATCAGAAAAAATCCTGGCGGTGGACTGGGCATCGTTGGAAGAATGCTTATGCTCGCTGGAGAGGAAGCTATTTATCGATCATACTGCTGCTATTGCTCAGCTTAAGTGTACTCTTAGTGGTTATCTTGCCCTTGGTGTTGCGCTGGTTTAGTAGCCAGAGTATCATTTCCTGGATAGTGGTATTTTTATTTTTGATTATGCTACTATTTCTCTCGCTGTTTGTAGTATATCGGCATTAATAGCAAAGCAATGCAAAGTTCATCAGATCAAATGCTGACCATAGTTCGAGACTCTCATAAAGCTGCGATTAAATTAGCTCAGGTATCTGGAGCAAAAAGGAGGCTGGGGGTACTGGCGTTAGCCGAAGCAATGGAAAGCAGTTTTGATGAAATACTAGAGGCTAATACCCTAGATTTAGAACTCAGTCGTGAGATGGCGATTTCTGAACCAATTGCCGATTGGCTTAAGCTTACTCCAGAAAGACTGGAAATGACTGTTTCGATCTTGAAACAGCTTTCAAACCTGGCTGATCCTGGCAGAAGATTGATTAATGCTCCATATCAATTAGAACCATCTCAAACCTATTGTCAGTTCATCCCGTTGGGAACAATTGCTTTAATCTATGAAGCTTTTCCAGAACTAGCGGCGATCGCTGCTGGGATGTGCCTCAAAACAGGAAATAGTCTAATTACTAGAGGCTGTAGTGCTGCCAGTAATTCTAATCAGACTATTGCTGCTATTTTACAAAATGCGCTCAAGGGAATTGATTTACCCGCTAATTCTTTAGCCCATATTTCTCCTGATTTAGGAATCTCAGTTCAGGACTTGGTAACACAAGACCGTTATCTTAACTTGGTGATTCCCTATGGTAGACCTAGTCTAGTGCAGCAGGTAGCAGAAAAAGCCACGGCTACTGTGCTTAAAACTACTATTGGCAACTGTTATTTGTACTTGTCTCTCAGCGGTAATTTAGAATTGACGCGGCAGATGATTATCGATAGTCATGATAGTGAACCAGATGCTGTAAACGCGATCGAAAAAGTGTTGGTTAATAAAAACGTCAAGCTCTCAACCTTACGCTCTTTATTTAATAGCCTGAAACAAGAGGGATTTAGTTTGCATGGAGATGAAATACTAACTAAGCAATTTCCTGAATTTTTGAGACCTGTCAAACCAGAAGCCTGGGGTCGCTCTTATCTGTCTAAAACATTGGCATTTCGCTGCGTAGAAAGCTTATCGCAAGCGGTATTTTGGATTAATCGCTATAGTAGTGGTCATGCTGACTGTATAGTTACAGAATCCTATCAAGAAAGTCGTCAGTTTGTTCAGGGGATTGATAGTGCTTTAGTGTATATTAATACCTCGCCCAAATTTGAGCGCAATCCCGA
>JBCCDL010000244.1:0-7892 GCA_039030815.1 Cyanobacteria bacterium P01_A01_bin.83
AGCTCAGGAGAATATGAGAAATGCTGCGTCTGTAATTGATACTAATTATTATGCTTCTATAGCAGGAGCTGAGGATATTTCTTATCGAGAATATAATCAACGCCAAAGTAAAGATTACCTCCAACCTGACCAAGTATATGAGTGTGAAAAATACCGTATAAAAACAGCTTACGGTATGGAAGTAACTGAAGAACTAGTCGCCAAAGATAAAGGAGGAAAGTTAAATCGGCAGATTGCTGCTTTGGAAGCGGTAATTTTAGAACCGGAAGGAACTATTACTGACCCCAAAACAGGTAAGATATTTCCTTTACCACCTACTGTTGTGGCAGAGAAAGACCGACAGGAAAGATTGCGTTTACCTTTATCTATGGATTGGGGTAATTACTCAGCCCAGTGGTTAGCTCGCTCTAATCTAGGTTTAGCTGATATTTTGCGACGTTTAATTGATGGTGAGGAGATAACATCTCAAGACCCTGATTTAGTGCAAATGAGAGAAAATGCACTCTACTGCGCTGCTCATGTCAAAGCAATCTTAGGTTTTAAAATTCCTTCTAAGTGTAAACCAATGTGGCTTTTGGGTACCTTACTCAATCAGTTGGGACTAAAGCTTGATAGTCGTAAAGTAGGACCCAAGGGGAAACAGGTCAAACATTTTCGACTCAGAGCAGAAGAATTAGACTTTGCTTTAGCTGTAATTAAGCATCGTCGAAATAAACGAGACTTGCAACTTCACAGAGCAGTTCAAATAGTAGAAGAAGGAAAGCGACATCAAGCCGGGATGGAGTCTCAGTACGGTATAGACCCTCCACCAGAACCGGTATCCACACCCCCCCCTAATGGTATAGGAAATCCCCAATGGGCAGGGGTGAATACTACCGGAAATAATACTAGCGAAAATAATCAGGTGAATTTGGACAAGAACAATAATTCCTCCCATCTAAATCTCTCCCATATACATGAAATATCTCAGGATTGGGAACCGTTAGATGGAGATAATACCCCGATTGCAAACAGTTTGAAAATGCTCAGAGAAGCGATTATTAGGGGTGCAGAAGCGGTAAAAGCTACTGTATGCTCTTGGACTTGCGAACGACGCTGGTCTGCGGTCTTTCTGCTGGAGAAAGTCGCTGAAGGTGAGTTACGTAAGCTAGAGCAAATGATACCTGGCTTTTATCAGTGGTTGGGTTGAGTCGCTGAGGTTCGCACTTAAAAATGTTTGCCTACATAGTCCTGCTCGAATTGACGACGCGGGGCACTTTTGGACAATCAACTCGTTTGGCGCGTCTTTACTGAGAGAAAATAAGAATTAGTCAACAAAGAAAGTAGGTACTCTCCAGACAATTATTATATATAGTTATGCTATACACTATTTGCATGAGCGAATATACAGTCAGAAAACTAAAAAAAAATTAATGGAAACACTCAGCTATCAAAGTAAAAATGGGAAGCTGCATTTGTCTAGACCTATAACTAAGTAAACTTTATATGGAAATTTTTAAAGGATAATATTATGACTTTTAAAGCCACAGTGTTATCAATCGACGGTGGAGGTATTAAAGGTATTTTTCCAGCAATGGTTTTAGCGGAAATTGAAGAAAAAACAGGAAAGCATATATGTGAGCTTTTTGATTTCATTGCGGGAACCTCAACTGGAGGTATATTAGCATTAGGACTTACAGTACCTAGTAAAGAAAATAGAAATAAACCTTTGTTTACAGCTAAAGAACTAGTCAATTTATACAGAAAAAAAGGAGAAATAATTTTTCAAGGCAGAAAACAAGAGGGTTTTCTTGATAATGCTAAACTAAAACCCTTAAAACCTGTATTAGCTCTACTTGCTCCTGGTGTGGAAGCAGAAGATTTATTTAGTAGTAGACATTCTAGAAGAGGAAAACAAAATGTAATTAACGATTACTTTGGAGACACATATATAAAAGAATCGCTTACAGAAGTTTTTATTACTAGTTACGCTACTAACTTTAGAAAACCAATTTTTTTTACTAGTAACCCAAAAAAAGAACAAGAATACAAAACATCTCAATCCTTCCGTATGATATGTGAAGGATATAAGATGGTAGATGCAGCATTAGCGACTTCTGCTGCACCTACATATTTTAAACCCTATTATGTTGATGCTATTAATCATCCTGATAAAGGTTATACATTAATTGATGGGGGCGTATTTGCTAATAATCCAGCTTCTATTGCAATCATAGAAGCAATGAATTCTTACAAGTCAAGAACGGGAGATAATATATCTTTAGATGACTTGTTAGTAGTTTCAATTGGAACCGGTAAAAAAGTACGTGGATGGGATATTAAAGATATAGCAGATTGGGGACAAGTTAAATGGGTTGAACCATTGATTGATATAACTTTAAATGGTCAAAGTGAGGTTGTAGACTATCAGATGGAACAATTGTTGTTAACTAGTACATATAACCCGCCAAAAACAACTCAGACTAAAAAGCAGTATTATCGATTTCAACCACAATATTCAGAAACAAAACAATCGGAAGATTTTAGCCTTAATGAAAAGTCTGTTATTTATGTAAATGACAGAATGGATGATGCAAGTCCTGATAATTTATCTAACCTAGTAGAAGCATCAAATAGATTTATTGAATTTGAAAAGAAAAATTTAGAAAGTCTAATTACTCAACTTCAGTCTGGCTTATAAAAGCTGTAACTCAAGTGAATGAATATAATAATTGATAATTTGTCATTTCTTATGAAATTAAAAAAAACATAAATTAAATCACTTTCTTTGTTGCAAAACTAAATCATGTATTTGTCTTTTTAACTCTTAAAAAATATTAACTCCTAGGTTTAAACTCTATAAAACGTGTAAAATGAAATTTACAAACAAAATTAATAGCTGATATTAATATCATGGCTTCTCATGAAATAATAAGACCATGTTTAGAAAAACATGGTTATATTATTGAAAAACAACTAGGAGTTGGTGGTTTTGGGATTACCTATCTTGTTAAGAATAAAAAAAATCCAGAGGTATTATATGTTATCAAAACTGTAAAAGACGAACATTTGAGAGAATGTTTAAAATACGATGATAATAGTCAACTTACTGAAGCATTAGAATCCTTGGAAAATGAAGCGAAAAAACTTAGAGAATTAAACGAGCATACTCACATCGTAAAAATTCATGAATTGTTAAAAGTAGATTTTGAAACATTAAAATTGCTCTTTCTTCTGATGGAATATATTGAGGGAGAAGACTTAAAACAGCTTGTTCATAGACGAGAATCTCCTTTAGAAGAAATAGAAGCATTAGACTATATTTCACAGATTGGTAATGCATTAATTGCTCTTCATAATAAGAATGTGGTGCATCGAGATATAAAACCACGAAATATTATGGTGCGTAAAGCCACTAATAAAGCAGTACTAATTGATTTTGGAATAGCACGAACTTTTAGACCTGACATTATTGCCACCTATACAAGATGTGGTTCACCAAAATTTATGCCGCCGGAACAGTTTACAACAAAAACTGAACTAGGGTCTTATACGGATATTTATAGTTTAGCAGCAACACTGTACTATCTTTTAACTAACAAGAATCCAACTAGTGCAAGAGATAGGGAAATGGGTGATAGCTTAGAACAAGCTCAAGACATTAATCATACTATTAGCGATAGGGTAAACGAAGCAATTCTTTGGGGTCTGGAGATGGATTTTAAGAAACGTCCTCAGAGAGTTAAAGAATGGCTTGAATTGTTAAATCCTGATAAAATTAAATTTAATTATGAGGATTTAATAAAATCGCCAGACTTTTTTAAAAAAGCTATTATTAGTCATTATAGTCCAAATGAGTTAGATACCTTTTTAGTTGGTTTCGATATAGATTATGAAGACCTCGATGGCAAATACCTACATGAGAAGGTAGAAGCATTAACTTTAATTGAACAGATGCAAGGAGAAGATAATATCAAAACTTTTGTCAACGAAATGAAATATGACAAGCCTGAAGCTTTTATAAATAAACAAAAAAAATAAAAAATTGAGCAGGATATTAAGGTTATTATCAATTTTAGTTTGTGAATACTTTAAAAATATCTTCTAATAATTTCAGTTGATTTTTTTCGTCAATTTTCTTAATTAAATCTTTAATTTTACCGCTAATTAAGTTGTTTGTTTTATTGTTACTTTTAGTTTGTTTCAACTCTTCATATTTTATACCTGATATATCAAGATGTGTCATAGATAGATTAACTTCTTCAATAAAAGGTTTGAATGTTTCATGGTTTATTTTGAAATAATTGTTAAAATCTTGATATAATTCCCTTTTTAGACTCGAATTATTAGGCTGAAGTTTTTTTGGTTTCGAGATTACGATAGCTTTAGTATTTAGCGAACTTCTTTCTGATTCTGTAGATTTTTCTTCTTGTTCTTTTTCTGGAGACACAGTAGATGAACTGTTTTGCTCAATAGGCTTGAGGGACAGCATATAGCCCCCAGAATCGTCTAAACTCGCTAACCAGGCTTTGCCGATGATATCGTTTGGAATTTTAATAACAAACTCTTGGTTACTACTCACAATAGCAGTATCTCTTTACTATAAAAATAATACGTCAATTAAAACTTTTAACTTTGAGATATGTAAAATCTTACTCTCAGTAATACTCAATCAGTAATTGAATACAGTTATCAATTTTATCTCTGAAATTTTGATTTTCAATTTCTCTACAGTTTCTGCAAGAACTATCAGTTTGTATAACAGCACTCAGCGCATCATCGGAACCACGCAGATGTCTATAATTTCCGTTTTTGATATCGTCTACACATTTTTGAAAATTATACCTTAAAGATGGAGGTAGTTCGTTTGATATATCTTTAATTTCCTCTTCGAGCCAGTCCATATTTTACCACTCCAAGTATTTTCTAATCACCAAATTTACAGGACATTCAGGGTGTAAACAATGACGATGGCATTGTAAGCGTTGTTGCTCAGCACGAATTTCATTAACTCGTTTCCTCAGTAACTTCCAAATGCTTTTTAGGCGTTCGGTGGGTGAGGCAACATTATTATTTTCATCCTGATTCAACAAAACTTCCTTGATATTACCAGAAGATAGGCAAATTTCTACCCTATCATTGTGTTCAATAATACCAAAATCTACATCTGCTGCTTTAATTACAGCTTGAACTGCACACTTAGAGCCGCATTCTTTACCAAAGATGTTTTGAATTTCTTCTAAGTATTCGTATCCTTCCTTATATTTTGAAGGGTAAAAAGGTTCAAAACGTTGAAAGTATTCACTTTTTTCTTTTTGAAGAAATGTTAAATGCTCATCGTAGTTGAACAAGAAGTCTTTACGTCGATAAACCGTTTGACTGACACTCCCCTTCAGACGACGTAGTATGGTTAACTCCATCCACGTAGCAAATCCTTCATTCAAGATGATACTGCTGTGGTGTAGGGTTTCAATTGCTGATTCGTATTCCTGATGTAGAAGTCGCAGGTATGGAGATTTCAAACCTTCGCGATCCACTTTGCGAAGCAATCCATGACGGTATAAAATAGTAAGCTGTTGTCCTATTTTTGTGTAATTGTAGAAAAATCCATGACCGTACTTTTCATGCAGAAGCAAAGCTGCGATATTACCTTCTAGCCATGCTTGACCGTAATGTTCTTCTCCTTCTATACCTTGGAAATTATATGCAAGCTGTTCCTCAAAAAAACGATGTTCCTTGAAGAGATGGGCTGCTAATTTTGGGTCATAGGGAATACGACACCCATGTAAAGGGGAGTAAGTAGGTGCAATCAACTGTAGTAATTTTTCAACCAGGGGTGAAAAACGCTTAGTTTCATTTCTAGCCGCTTGTAGGGCTTCTAGGAGTTGCTCTTTGGTGTTGTAGTTATAAAGGTGATTGACTTGTTCTTCGGGAGTCAATAATAGAAAGGGAATCTGTTGTATTGTCTCGCTATTAAACTCTTGTCGTATTTGAGATACTTGATAATGAATTTCTGCTGCTAAGGGTGTCACTACGTCGCGTTGAATTTTTTCGGTTTGAGTTTTTGCAGATGGATAGGCATGAACCAAGCGAGTAATTTTTTGGTTGATATCGCTGATATGGAGAGTAATTAACCAATCTCCTGGATCTAAAACTGTCAAATACCATCGTTCTGTTGATATCTGTTCTACCTTAATATGTGTTAGGGGACACTCTAACTGCATTCTTAAGGGAACTGCTTTTGCGTGATTGTTCCAGCGAGTGAGCGCCTGTACTTCAAAAGGGATTCCTGTTTCGACAATTTCTTGAGCTTTTCCTTGAGAATTGAGGAATACAAGGTCAAATTCTGCATCTGGTAAACACTGGAATTGAGCAACTGGAGCGAAAAACAAGGATGAAATTTTACTAGTTTCTGAATTACCAGGTTCAGGAATGTCTATAGTTAATCTGAGAGTTTGTTGTCCAACCTGCTGAGGTGTAACAGTCCATTGTGATAGAGTTTGACCGTTACTTGGAATAAAACGAATTTCTTTGCGTGGTTCTTGAATAAGAACATCTGTATCTGCCTCCAATACGCAAGTTAGATTTTCTAAACGTTGCGATTTTGGGTTTGCAATAATAATTGAAAATTTTGCATTTTGTCTGTAAGCTACTTCTGTAGCAATACGAGCATCACGGCATTCTAATGAATTTTGATGAGCTAGCCAACAAAGGATGTTAGATGCTAGTTTCCGGTTATTATAAGTTTCAATGTATTGGTTGCTAAAGATCAAATAATTTCCTAAAACCACTGCTCGACCTGATTGATTACTACTAGGCACTTCCATCGCAGTAAGCAAAGTTTTAGCAGTCTCAGGCAAAGTAGCTATTATATCAACTGAATATGGACAATTGGGTAGTGTTTTGACATAAATAGGTTCTTTAATCTTTAATTTAGATACTTCAGAACTAATATAGTGCGGTAATAAGTTGAAAACTTTCTCTGGAGGATGATTTAATAACTCCTCAAAGCGCAATCCCAAAGATTCCAGTACTGCATTTATGTTGTTACCTTCATTCCTCACAAGGGATTCTTGGTCACTGGCAATCAAAAGTGAGTTTCCTTGTTTTACAAAACTGACTATTGCTTTTACTTCCTCTGGTGTCAAAGCAGATTTAGGAGCAGCTAGAATTAGCAATTGATATCCCTGAAGTAGCTTACGAGTAAGTGGCTCATTTTTAAATGCGATCGCATCATCACCAAATAGCTGTTTTACTTGATCGCACAGGATTGTCCATGTTTCTTTAGGAGTATTGTCTTCCTGCAACTGCGAGCAGGACATTTCCCCATGAAATTCATCAAATAGAACTTTTATCACTGGAGTTTAAAGTGCATCAACGAGATTTCATTGTATTGTCTTAAGTGTCATCTGAAACATTTTGTCTAGTAATTTTTGTGAGATTAGCAAGTAGTTTGTAAATTGATAAGTAGATTGCCATGAATAAACATAGCGGTTTAGTTGGTTCTAATGTCAGTTATGTTAGTTCTGTGCCTATAATTATGCTTGGTGTTAGCATCATCAAACTTTTAACAAAAAACAGCTGCTATTTATTACAAAAAAACAGCATCAATCAATATATAACCAGCTATCTTTATAAGAGAATGGGGCAGGTCACAAAAACTACTTATGACCAAGATTATTGCAGTATTTAACCAGGCGGGCGGGGTGGCAAAAACCACCCTGACCCAAAACCTGGGCTATCACCTAGCACGCAGGGGACATAGTGTTCTGCTGATTGATATGGACCCGCAGGATCAGTATTTCTAATTGCTCGGTTGTGGTTTTATCGAGTGAAGCGGTGGGTTCATCTAACAGCAAGACCTGCGGTGATAATTGCAAAGACCGCAGACAGGCTACGATTTGTTTTTCTCC
>JBCCDL010000245.1:0-7867 GCA_039030815.1 Cyanobacteria bacterium P01_A01_bin.83
AGAATCTCTTGTTCCCTCTTCAAGCGTTCAAGGGTATCTTGCATTTCCAATAAAGCTTGCTGTTCGGAGGCAACACCATACAGGTTACTTGCTACCCAATATGAAAGCTCTGTAGGAGAATTAGGTAAATCATCAGGAAGCTCGATCTTTTGGCTCGTCAATTTTGCCGATAGCTGAACAACATCCCTCAGCAATCCTTCTACTTCGGTAGCTATGGGACTCAAATTTTCCGTTGAAGGCTGATCCTCAATCCATTCAACTAAACCGACTCGATAGGGCTTTTCTCGGACATATTCCAAAACTCTGAATCTTTGTTGCCCAAAACTCAGCATTTTCATGCGGTCATCGGGCAGTCTTTGAAAATGAAGAATTTCCGCACAACAGCCATATTTAGCAATTTCTCCTGTAGTAGGGTCAATCGCCAAAACTCCAAAGCGACGATCATTTTCCAAAATCGTATTCATCATAATCCGATAGCGATATTCAAAAATATGCAACGGCAAAGGGCGACTGGGAAATAAAACTACTTCAGGAAGCGGAAATAAAGGTAATTCTCTAACTGCGATTGAAGAAGATGCCATCTAATTCTGTTTTGGGATATAAATAGTGGTGCTATTTGTTTACTGTAGCTGATTTTTTTCCAAAATATCTCGTTTACGAACTGATCAAACCCTCTAGATTGGCATCGTCAAGGGTAGTTCTTATCGTAGATTAGGTTCTAGAGCTATAATTTAACTTCAATATCAACCCCAGCAGGCAAATCTAATTTCATTAGTGCATCAATAGTTTTAGAAGATGGTTTGTAAATATCAATGATGCGGCGATGGGTGCGAGTTTCAAAATGTTCACGAGAGTCTTTATCTACATGAGGCGATCGCAAGACACAATATATTTTGCGTTTTGTAGGAAGGGGGATCGGACCAACTGCCGAAGCGTTAGTTCTGTTTGCAGTATCAACAATTTTTTCACAAGATGTATCTAATAGACGTTGATCAAAGGCTTTAAGACGAATGCGTATTTTCTGTTGTTGAATCGTTGCCATCTTTATTAATTTTCGAGGTACAAGTGATTGATATAGGGCTTTGGGGCAGAGCAACTTGGCAGATATTATTTTCTCCCAAGCTTTATTCTCTCACAAAAACTAGGGGAGAAAACAATGCTAGCCTGATTGACCACAGCAGAGTCTACTCCCTCAGAGTCGAGTTGTTCGTTTTAGGTATGTAGTTGTCAGACTACTTAATAATCTTAGAGACTACACCAGCACCAATTGTGCGACCACCTTCACGAATTGCAAACCGCATCCCCTGTTCAATAGCAATGGGGTTGATTAACTCAACGTTCATTTTAATGCGATCGCCTGGCATAACCATTTCTACCGCACTACCATCATCGGCAGTATAGTCAGTAATGGTACCAGTTACGTCAGTGGTACGAACGTAGAATTGGGGACGGTAGTTTTTGAAGAAAGGAGTATGACGACCGCCTTCTTCTTTTGTTAGCACGTAAACTTCCCCTTCAAATTCGGTGTGGGGAGTAATTGAACCAGGCTTAGCCAAAACCATACCACGCTCAATTTCTTCTTTTTGAATACCACGTAGCAGTACACCAACGTTATCTCCAGCCAGACCTTCATCTAGAGTTTTCTGGAACATCTCTACTCCAGTAACAGTAGTGCTACGAGTATCTTTGATGCCTACGATCTCAATGGTTTCGCCAACTTTGACCACACCACGCTCGATACGACCAGTAGCAACGGTACCACGACCAGTAATAGAGAACACATCTTCTACTGCCATTAAGAAGGGTTTATCAACTTCCCGCTCAGGAGTAGGAATATAAGCATCAACCTGTTCCATTAAATCGTAGATTTTATCTACCCAGCTATCGTCACCCTTCTTAAGATCAGGTTTAGCGGTCAAAGCCTCTACTGCTTTTAAAGCAGAACCAGAAACAATAGGAATATCGTCACCAGGGAAATCATATTCACTTAGTAGTTCACGAATTTCCAGCTCAACCAATTCTAGCAGCTCTTCATCATCTACTTGATCTTCTTTGTTCATAAACACCACCAAGCTAGGTACGCCCACCTGCTTAGCTAACAAAATATGTTCACGAGTTTGAGGCATTGGGCCATCAGCAGCAGATACAACTAAAATGCCGCCGTCCATTTGAGCTGCACCAGTAATCATGTTTTTGACATAATCAGCATGTCCAGGACAGTCTACGTGAGCGTAGTGGCGATTCTCGGTTTCATATTCAACGTGGGCAGTGTTGATTGTAATACCGCGTGCTTTCTCTTCAGGAGCAGCATCAATATCCTCGTAGTTTCTTGCTTTAGCATTTCCCAGAGCAGCCAGAGATAGAGTAATTGCTGCTGTTAAAGTGGTTTTTCCGTGGTCTACATGACCAACAGTTCCAATATTAGCGTGATCTTTAGTACGTTCAAACTTTGCGCGTGCCATTAATTTATTTATTCCTTATTTAAACTAAAGTGTTTCCTTTATTTCTTGCGATAATTGCCTCAGCTTCATTGCGAGGAACATCACTATATTCGCTGAACTCCATTGAGAATATGCCTCTTCCCTGGGTCTTAGAACGAATATCCGTAGCATAACCAAACATTTTTGCCAAAGGAACTTGAGCATCTACTTTTGCTATGCCATCTTCGGAGTTCATCCCTTCAATGTTTCCCCTACGAGCGTTTAAGTCGCCAATTACATCTCCTAAAAAATCTTCAGGAACTTCGACCTCAACCTTCATTACTGGCTCTAACACTACAGGATTAGCGTTATTTACCGCTTCTCTGATTGACATCGAACCAGCTACTTTGAAAGCCATCTCATTAGAGTCTACATCGTGGTAAGAACCATCTATCAAAGTGACTTTGATATCTATCAAAGGATATCCTGACAAGATACCAGATTCACAGGTTTGTTTCACCCCCTGTTCAATAGCAGGTATGAATTCCTTGGGAATTGTACCACCAACAATTTTAGAAACAAATTCAAACCCTGAACCTGGTTCAGCAGGTTCAACTTCTAATACAGCATGACCGTACTGACCTTTACCACCGCTTTGCTTGATATATTTACCTTCACCTTTACCTTGTTGCCGAATCGTCTCTCTGTATGCTACCTGGGGCTTACCAACAGCAGCCTCAACATTAAATTCCCTCAGCATTCGATCCACTAATATCTCTAAATGAAGCTCTCCCATCCCCGCAATTACGGTTTGGTTCGTCTCAGGGTTAGTGCTGACGCGAAAAGTAGGATCTTCATCAGCAAGGGCTTGCAAAGCTTTAGAAAGTTTTTCAATATCGCTTTTAGTCTGAGGTTCTACCGCCACAGAAATTACTGGTTCAGGGACATATAGGGACTCTAAGATAATTTGATTTTTATCATCACATAAGGTATCCCCAGTAGCGGCTACTTTGAGACCAACTATTGCACCTAGATCACCAGCCCTTAATTCATCAACTTCAATGCGCTCATTGGATTTGAGCACAACCAAACGAGAAATCCGTTCTTTCTTTTGTTTTGTCGAATTATATACATAAGTACCCTTTGGTAGGACTCCTGAATAAACTCGAACAAAAGTCAAGCGACCAAACTTATCACTAGCTATTTTAAAAGCCAATGCTGAAAAAGGTTCATCATCATTAGAATATCTAACGGCTTCTTCTCCGTTAGGTAATTCTCCTGTAATAGGAGGCACTTCTGGAGGAGCTGGCAGATAATCCACCACGGCATCTAAAAGCACTTGAACTCCCTTATTTTTAAATGCTGAACCACAAAGTAGAGGCATAATTGATCCCTCAATCGTTCCTTTGCGAATAGCTGCTTTTATTTCGCCTTCGCTGAAATCTTCCTCCATCATAAATTTTTCTAATAGAGTCTCATCTATTTCAGCAATTGACTCAATTAACTGCGCTCTATATTCCTGTGCTTGAGTTGTCAATTCATCAGGAATATTTGTTTCCTCAATTTTCTTGCCCAAATCATCTTTGTAGACGATAGCTTTCATCCTTACGAGATCTATAATTCCCTCAAATCCAGCTTCACTGCCAATTGGGATTTGAATTGGGACTGCATTGGCTTTAAGGCGTTCTCGAATCTGCTTATGCACCTTAAAAAAGTTCGCTCCTGTGCGATCCATTTTGTTAACAAAAGCAATTCTAGGCACATTGTACCTATTTGCTTGTCGCCAGACAGTCTCAGACTGAGGTTGGACACCACCGACGGAGCAAAATACAGCTATTACACCATCTAGAACTCGCATGGAACGCTCTACTTCAATCGTGAAGTCTACATGTCCAGGAGTATCGATAATGTTGATCCTATGATCCTTCCAACTAGTGGTAATAGCAGCAGCAGTTATGGTAATTCCACGCTCCTGCTCTTGCTGCATCCAGTCCATAGTGGCAGCACCATCATGAACCTCGCCCATTTTGTAGGCAATGCCAGTGTAAAAAAGAATTCGTTCTGTTGTTGTTGTTTTGCCCGCATCTATATGAGCAGCAATACCTATATTTCTTACTCGCTCAAGAGGAATGCTACGTGCCACAAATACCTCCTTGCATTGTGCAGGATGAAACGGCTAAATACTTATTTTATTTAGCACTATTTATAATTCTATACTTTTATCTAATAATTAAAGTATTAGCCTAAATATTACTATAATGAGCTTTTTCTCAAAACAGCAAATTATTCTTACTCAAATTTAAGATTACTCATTTAATCACTCTAAATAAAGGAATAAAGTAGCACAGCTCCAGTTAATTATTGCAACCTAACTAAACTATACGGCTGTCACCAATAACTTATATCTAGAGTAATCTCAAGATCAGATTTAATAACGATAGTGTGCAAATGCTTTATTTGCCTCTGCCATTCTATGAGTCTCATCTCTTTTTTTCATCGCTCCACCAGTTTCGTTAGCAGCATCGATTATTTCGTTAGCCAGTTTGCTTGCCATGGTTCTCCCTCCGCGAGAGCGAGCAAACTGAATTAACCATCTAAGGGCTAATGTTGTTCCTCTGCCTTGTCTTACTTCCATGGGAACTTGATAAGTTGCTCCACCAACTCGGCGAGCCTTTACTTCAACTAAAGGAGTAAGATTTTTAATGGCTTGTTCAAAAACTTCAATTGGCTCGTTTCCTGTTTTTTCGCCAATCATTGTCATTGCATCATATATAATGCGGGATGCCAAAGACTGTTTGCCACTACGCATAATCCGTCTGATGGTCATGCTAAGCAGACGGCTATTGTACACTGGATCTGGTGGTACTGGGCGTTTTTTGTTGCTAGAGCGTCTGGACATTTGCTTATTTCTTGTAAGTTAAACATTATGGAATTGCGACTTGGTCATCAACTAGCTGAGTTATCGCCCTCAACGTTGTCTTAAAATTGGGCAGCAAACTATATCAATTAGGTCGTTGATTGTCTCAAAATAGCTTTTGCTAGCTCGATGTATGTTGCTCAGTTTATTTTGACTAGAAAATATTAGTTAATATTGAGTTTTTCTAATCATTAACTTGTATCAAGCCTGGAATCTCACCTGAAGGGATTTTTAATTCTAAAATTGCTTTCTTGCTTTTGAATTAAAATCCTTAAAATACAAATTGATTTGATTTAATCGGCTATGGCGATACCAATATAACTCAGCTCCAAGCTCTTATTTGGGTTTCTTCGTGCCGTACTTAGAGCGACCTTGGGCTCTATCTTTAACTCCAGTAGTATCTAAGGTTCCTCTAACGATATGATATCGAACTCCTGGTAAGTCCTTAACACGACCACCTCTAATTAAAACTACAGAGTGTTCTTGCAAGTTGTGCCCAATTCCTGGGATGTATGCCGTCACCTCAAATCCTGAAGTTAAGCGAACTCTCGCAACTTTTCTTAGTGCTGAATTAGGCTTTTTAGGTGTAGTAGTATAAACTCTAGTACAAACCCCACGACGCTGAGGACATTCTTTAAGTGCAGGAGATTTGGTTTTCTTTTTTGACTTCGATCTTTCGCTACGGATAAGCTGCTGAATAGTGGGCATGAGTTATAGTTTTACTTTGGTTTGAGTCTCCTTAATTGTCTAATGTCAAAAAGATATATACAATAGCAGACAAATTCTTACTATAAATCAAACAAGATGACATTGTCAATCAAGTCGGTGATTGATGCAGGGTAATCGCATCAAAATCTGAGAATACTTAGATAGCAATGGTTTTCAATTTTTATACTTTTATGAACCGATTGCTGAAATCCTTGTCTTGTAACGATTTTAAAATTAGGTGCGATTACCCTGGTGATTGATGATCGCCAACAATTATTATAAACATAACAAACAGCCTTGGCTGAGTTATTGGCTATAAAGCGAAAACGCTCTTATTTCAGCTTAGTAAAAGATATTCCACAGCCGCAGACATTTTCGAGTTGAGGGTTGTGGAAGCGAAACCCTCCGCCCATTAAGTCTTCTGAGTAATCTAACTTGAGATGTTCAAAATACTGCCATGCTTTAGGATCAACTATGAGATCTATCCCTTTTATTTCCAATAGCTGCTCATCAAGTGAGGCTGAATTTGCCTCTGCTTGTGCAGATTCAAACCTCAAATCATAAAATAAACCAGAACAGCCCCCAGAAACCACTTTGAGTTTGAGAGAGCCATTTTCTTGTCTATTCAATTTAAGACGCTTGATTTCTGCTAATGCTGCGGGGGTTATATCAACCATAACCAGGAAATTTATCCACTCAAGTTTTAGTTACATTCAACATGCTACCTTAAAACATAACTTGAGTTATTGTGCAACTTAACTTGAACTCTACTCAACATCAGCAGATTAATATCGCTTTGATATTAAATAAATGAATCAGGTCAAGTTTGATGTTGCTTATTGTCGGGCATAGTCATCACTGAAGCGGATAATATCATCTTCACCTAAATATTGACCATTTTGTACCTCTATCAGCACCAGGTTAATGACGCCAGGGTTCTCTAATCTATGGGTAGTACACTGAGGTACATAAGTAGACTGATTACTCCCCAAAATCATCTCTTGATCTCCACAAGTAACTTTGGCTGTCCCAGAAACTACTATCCAGTGTTCACTCCGATGGTGATGCATTTGTAGACTGAGGCGGTGACCAGGATTTACTTCAATACGTTTGATTTTGTATCCTGCACCTTCTTCTAAGGTAGTGAAAGAACCCCAGGGACGTATTTCTCTGGCGGCAACTCCTACGGTCGCAGTAGAGTTAAGCTGGGACTCAGTTTGGCTGGAACTTGATTTGGTTTTTGTAGATTGGGACATAATTTTTTGACTTGATAACGATAAATATTTTGTAAACTTACTTTAAGTTGGATCTATAACATGCCGTCTTTATGCAGATTGAGAATCAACATATCAAGAAGATAACAGACAATTGTCTCGATGACGAACACTAACCTTTGACAATTGTCGTATCTACATACAATCTTCATAAATGTCCATCTGGCAGTTAAGAAAAGTCTAAATTAAGTTAAAGTTGAATTGAAATTTTAGCTTAGTCCAGCAAAAGTTTTATAAATAAAAGATATCAGAACAAAATATTCTTTGATGCTCAAGCTATTTATCGAACTGACGTTAAACTATAGTTGATAGAGC
The DNA here is from genome assembly GCA_039030815.1 of Cyanobacteria bacterium P01_A01_bin.83. Classification (GTDB taxonomy): domain Bacteria; phylum Cyanobacteriota; class Cyanobacteriia; order Cyanobacteriales; family Xenococcaceae; genus Waterburya. Next base: position 7,635 of record JBCCDL010000245.1, read on the forward strand.
TATATATTAAATGTTATTGGGGTACAATACACTGCTATAAAATTACACACAGATTTTAAAATCTAGTTGTATTCTGTGTAATTTAGTGACTTAAAGGCAAAAAGCTATTGGCTAAAGTTATTAGACTGTAAGTAGCTGGCAAATAGCTATAATTAGTCTTGAGTTACTATGCCGTTTTCTGCAAGCGTCAGACTAGTGCCTGAAGTAGCACAGCCATAGTCAAATTGTTCTCG
>JBCCDL010000246.1:0-7867 GCA_039030815.1 Cyanobacteria bacterium P01_A01_bin.83
ACTTTGCTGATGGTATTGCGATGTAAACCTGTAATCATCGCCAATTGTCTGGTGCTAGGTAATCGATGTGCAGGGGGATATTGTCCCGATGCGATCGCAAATTGAATTTGAGCAAATAGCTGTTTGGATGCTGGTATATCGCTATCTGACTGGATTTGAAAGTTCAGCATAAAGTTAAGCGCACGGTCAGAGTTTTATGTGCGCCATTGTAGGCGTAAAACTAGTTTATTTCTCTAAATAATTAATAATCTTTTGCAAACATCAAGTCCAAAAGCCGTAGACCGCGATCTCTATAATGTTTCTCAGATTTACAGAGTAAAAGTTTTGACTTGTTGACCGATGAGGGAAAAGCACCGCCCGAAATTGTTCATTGATTGTTCATTGTTAATTGTTGAATCCTTTAGTTCCCGTGTCGATTTGTGACTTTAATAATTAATTATTTTTAATAACAATATTATTACTTTAACTAAAAAATTAAAACAGATAAATACTCCTATCTTACCAATAAATATGGTACTTTGCATAATTTTACCAGCAACAAACCTAAAAGATAGCAACAAGATTAAGTAGAAGTTAATAATATCTATTACAATAAAAATAAGGAACTTAAATAATAACTTATAACTTATCAATGAACACCAGTGCTTCAACTGAAGCTGAATGGGCAACTATTGCACCTGACAAATTACTAATAGCGACAAAGACAAAAGTCTGGTTAGAATCACCCTGGTTAAGCAGCGAGCGCTTTACCCAGCCAATGACGGGACGAGGAAACGCCGTCATCACCAGCAAGCTCTTAGATGGAGCGATGGCAGCAGCAAAAATGGCGATCGCCGCGACTGAGAAACCCCCTACATTGACGCTATACCGATTAGTTTGGCAGCTTACAGGCGCATATCACATATCTCACGCCACACCCAATCTGATGGAAGAGGCGGGACAGCGTTTTGCTCAGGCTTTACGCCACGATCTAAGTAATTGGGCTTATGACAAAGCCCGCAAAGAAATAGGTCACGATCATCTAGCGCTGTTAGATATCGAATCTCTGGGATACCAAGCAGAAGAATTAGTCAGATCTGTGATTCCGCCTGCGGCAAAGATCTTAGTAGATTATTTCCAGCGTAGTGTCGATGATATAGACCCTATTGATTGTGTTGGTTATGTTTATGCCTTAGAAAGGATGTCCCTTGGTGCCAAACCAGAACACATCCAGCAGATTGAAAATCTATTACCGCCTGAGGTCAATGCTACTCGTTGTTTAAAAGAACATAGTAGCCTTGGTAGTGATGGCAGACACGTAGCAGAAAATGTAGACGTAATCGCTAGACTCTCTACCCCAGAGCGCGATCGCGTAATTAGAGCCTGTTATGAAACGGCATTATTGCTTTTTAGTCCTCCACCAGAAGGTTACTGGTTGGAAAGACAACTTGAAACTATATTAAAACCTTTTAAATTGCCAAAAGAAGTTTATTAAACATTAAATATTTATCAGTCGGTTCTTAAACCATAAGTTTTTGATGATATCATAGGAGTAAATGATGCATAACAAAATTTTTCGAGCAAAATCAGTTAAATTCAATCAGGCTTTTGCCAGAGGAACTGAATTAAATTTAGAGCAGATTTTGGAAGAAATTTGGACTCAAGGACTACCTAACGGTATTTTAAATTCATTCTAAATTTTATTCCTACTTTAGTATGTGGGGAATTACAGCCCCACTTTTTTTTGCCTGATATAGCAGTACTTATTTTGGTTGGGACATTTACTACTACTCCCTACTTAACTGTAATCGTAAAATATAAGTAGGGCGGGATAATTAAGCTCAACTATATTTACTTTTGTAAATCAAATTGAATCCTTTGATTGAAGGTAGCATTATCGCTTTACTCAACTTTATATAGAGTTGTTTTTCAAGCCCTACCTATTTAATTGCTCTGTTAAATTATTTGAGAGTACAAAATGATTGCGATAGGTAAATAAGATATCAAAGCGATCGCTGGTATTTATAGAGTAACATTAACATCAACTTCACTACGATGAAAAAAGATAATCGTAGTCTAATATTTTGTATGCTGATATTTAGAGAACAATAGAAATCAGCAACGTCTTATTTTTTCAAGCATAAATTTTAACCAAATTTTTGACTGAGATGACCAACCAAATGAATATAAAGCCTGAAACTTGTATTAGAGCCGTAGAATTTGGGGACTTACCTGCATTAAAAGCAGTAATTGATGCTAACCAGTTGTTTCCTTCAGACATGTTAGAGGAGATGATCTCAGATTACCTTCATAATCAGGAAAGTAATGATTATTGGTTCACTTATGATGATCATCAACCAGTGGCAATTGGTTATTGTGCGCCTGAAAAGATGACCGAAGGTACCTGGAATTTGTACTTAATTGCCGTACATCCAGATCATCAAGGATTGGGATATGGCACGTTTATGATGCATCATATCGAGCAAAAGTTAGCTAAAAGCGGAGCCAGAATTCTTTTAGTTGAAACCTCTAGTTTGGAAAGCTTTGAACCTACGCGACAATTTTATCAAAAATGTGGCTACACCAAAGAGGCGCAAATTCGCGAGTTTTATCAAGCGGGAGAAGACAAGATTATCTTTCGTAAGTCATTGAGCAACATCAAGCATTTAACAGTTAGTTAATCAATTGTTCATTGTTCATTGTTCATTGTTCACTGAACATAAAGTACACTATCAAAAGTAAACAGGATCGAGCATTATTTCTCAGGTATAACCAAAGAGACAATAGTAAGTTGCGATCTAGGGAAGAAAAGGCAGTTGTGTCGTTACATACCCGACTTAGTTGAGAGGATTAAAAGATTGGCTACTCGCGTGATTATCGTTCGTCATGGGCAAAGCACCTACAATGCTCAAAAGATAATTCAGGGTCGTTGTGATAAATCTGTTTTGACTGACCAAGGAATTGCCGATGCCCAGAAAGTAGGGCAAGCTTTGAGTGCCATCAAAATTGATGCTTTTTATTGTAGTCCTCTGCAACGAGCAAAACAGACAGCCGAGATAATTCATCAAAGTTTGAATAATCCTCCTGCTTTGCAACCTACCCCACAATTGATGGAGATCGATTTACCTGAGTGGGAAGAAATGAAAAAAGGTGAGGTCAAAGTTAAGTTTGCCGAGAAGTACCGTTTTTGGAAAGAGCATCCTCAAGATTTAAAGATGAGTTTGGCAGGTCAAGACTACTATCCTGTTCGTTCTCTATATCAGCAGGCACAAAGTTTCTGGCAGGAGACTATTGCTCAACACCAGGGGGAAACGATTTTAATAACTGCCCATAATGGCATTAATCGCTGCCTAATCATGAGTGCCATCGGTATTGATCGAGAGCGCTATCATTCGATTCAACAGTCCAACTGCTGTATTAACATTCTCAACTTTACAGGTGGCTTTGGTGAACCAGTTCAACTGGAATCTCTTAATCAAACCTCTCACCTGGGTCTAGCAATTCCTCCTGTCCGTCCCCCTCATTCTGGACCACGTTTGTTGCTGGTGCGTCATGGCGAAACTAATTGGAATAAAGAATCTCGTTTCCAGGGTATTAGAGATATTCCCCTTAATGATAACGGGCGATCGCAAGGACGTAAAGCTAAAGATTTTTTACAGGATATTCCCATTGATTTTGCGGTTTCTAGTTCTATGCTGCGACCCAAGGAAACTGCCGAGATTATTTTAGAACAACATCCAGGTGTTAAGTTAGAAACTACACCAGAACTAATTGAAATTTGCCATGGTTTGTGGGAAGGAATGCTAGAGGCAGAAATTCAAGCCGAATATGCAGAGTTACTTCAGCAGTGGAAGGATAAGCCTGAAACTGTTCAAATGCCTGAAGGAGAAAACCTACAGCAGGTCTGGGATCGGGGTGTGGCTGCCTGGAATAAAATTGTCGCCGAACATAGTTATACCCAAACACCGCAGACTGGTTTAGTAGTTGCTCATGATGCGATTAACAAGGTCATTATTTGTTACCTGCTGGGACTCAAGCCTGATAATTTCTGGAACATTAAACAGGGTAACTGTGCCGTCAGCGTAATTGATTATCCCAATGGTGCAACTGGTAAGCCAGTTGTACAGGCAATTAATATCACCACTCATTTAAGTGATGGCAGTATTATCGACAAAACCGCAGCAGGAGCATTATAGAACTCTTACTTGTTGTCTGTCTCTGAGTTGTGTTCTTTTTTGAACACGACTCTAATAATCATAGTTCCTTTGAAGAACATAATCTTATTCTGCTGATATTAAAGCAATTAGTTCATCTCGACTTCTGGAACCGTCAGTGAATATAAATTGCTCCACGTTGCTGAAAGACATGGTGACCTCATTAAATGCGATCTCAATTGCATCCAAACCACCACCAAGAATAATCGACTCATCCAAGTCAAAATCAAATTGAGCAGTATCATTTCCAGAACCACCATCAACTTGCTGCTCACCATAGCCAATAATAAGATCGTCACCATCCCCTAATAAAATCTCGCCCCCACCAGCAAAACCGCTAAAGGCATCTGCTCCTACCCCCTCGATAAGATCATCATCATCTCCTAGATCGATTGTGCCTGAGTTGAAAATGCCGAAGTTAGATTCTCCTTCCCCTGTAAGTGAGACAGAACCCTGAATTTTATCTTGACCTGCTCCAGTAGTAATAGAACCCTCGTTCTCGATACCTCGGTTAAAGTCTCCAGAGCCTAAGAGCGAGACAGAACCGTAAATTTCGTCGTGACCATCCTCAGTTTTGATCGTACTAATGCCTTCTCCTCCGATGAAGATGCCGCTATTATCATTGCCGTTTCCCTCCACTTCGGCAGAGCTGAGGATTTGGTCATCGCCAGCCCCAGTAATGATTTCAACGTCAATATCACCAGAACCAGTTATTTCAAAAGCTATACCGTTATTACCGTTGCCTCCTTCTTTTACCCTAATGGTACTAGTGAGGCGGTCATTCCCAGTTCCTAGGTCAATACTGCCGAACAAATCAAGAGCCAAACCGTTATTGTCATTACCAGTTCCTTCTATCGTAACTGTGCTAGTAAGACTATCGTCCCCAGCCTCAAGATTAATACTGGCGAAAATTAGAGATAGACCATCGTTTTCATTACCATTACCTGCAACCGTAACGCTCCCTTCAATGAGATCATTACCTTCTCCTGTGCTGATAGAGGCGAATGAAAGACTTATAAAGGAGTTTTCATTACCATTGCCGTTCACTGTCACCGCACCACCAACTAGATCGTTACCTTCACCAGTAGAGATACCTCCATCACCACTAGCAAAACTGCTGTTTCCATTACCGTCTTGTGCAACTTCAACAGTACCAATAAGCTGATCATCACCAGTTCCCAAATCAATGCCAAAAAAGCTGATCCCAAAACCGCTGTTATTATTGCCGCTTCCTTCTACCTTTACCGCACCAGAAAATCGATCATCACCAGCTCCCAGATTGCTGCTGGCAAAAGCGTTGGAAAAACCACTATTTCCGTTTCCGTTTTCTGTTACTGTGACTATGCCATCAATCTGGTCATTGTCATTTCCTGTATCGATTACAGCTTCGGAGTTGATAATACCACTATTACTATCTCCATTACCCTTGACTTTTACTTTACCAATTATGTTATCTTTACCTGTTCCTGTCTCGATGCTGGCTTCATCATCAAAAGTTCCTTCGTTAACAATACCAGTGTTCGCGCTCCCGTCTCCTGAAAGCAAGACAGAACCAAGAATCTTGTCCTTGTCTGCTCCAGTACTAATTGATCCTTGATTCAAGATGCCATTGTTATCTGATCCCGCTCCTATTACTTTACCGATAATAGAGTCTTTTCCTTTCCCTGTGGTAACTATCCCCTGGTTAAGTACCCCTGTGCCACGGCTAACTTGTCCGAAAATTATGTCATCACCTTCTAAAGTATCCACTGACTCCTGCGGAGCAACTTCAATTCCTTGAACCAACTCTTCAACAATGTCTTTGTACTTAGTCCAATTGCCCAAAACAATTGAGTCTTGCTCCCAGCCTGTATTAGTTAATATAAGACTTTCTGATAATATTTCATTAAACATAAAATTATCCTCCTGCGCCATAAAGTTAACACGTTTATTTCCCAGCATTGTCAAATCAAAAATGAGAAGAAAAATCGTAACAACTTAATCATTATTTCTCAATTTTACGATCGCAAAGCTCACATCTACAGCTCTAGCGCTGCGGTTATTAAACAGAGGCTTTTATGGTTATTTTATCTTTATCTAATTTGATTTTATATTGTTTTAGCTGTTAAGTCCACTAACAAAAGTATACAAAAAAGTATTTTGGTTGTTGTAAAATATATTTCTGCTATTATTGTCTATTTGTCATTAGAATATCTAAAAAAAACATTATGGTTTAATGCCTCAAAAGACTTAATTATTGTTACAGTTGTAATAGAGCTACAGTTGAAAAAGATATTGATTATAATTTGACAGATAAGAACTAACAGAGATTAAAAAAGCACTGTCTTGATTTCTTGAATAAGAGATAAGAGTTTCAGTAATTAATACTCAAATTTATGGAGATTAAAAGCTGAACTTTTGCTTGATAATAGTTAGATAGTTTTGTGAGCTAGACTTTATAGTTAAAGATCTAATTTGCGTATATTTACATTGTCGAATCATAAAAGGCAGATCTGCTATCTCTCTCCACTGGCCAATCGTCATTTTGACCACCAATAATAATTTTGTTGATTTGAACAAACTCATTACTAAGTTGATTAAGGGCATTGATCAAAATATCGATCGCAATTAAATCGCTGGTGCCTAAGTCAAACCAGCAGCGACCCCAAACGCCTAAATATTCGATATCTCCCATATTATGCATCGGCGACATCAGAGCATTATCTAAATCTGTGCGATCATACTCCATATAGCTAATATCTACTCCTGTCTCTTGAACACGCATATTTTCCGCATTAAAACCACCCAGCTTGCCTAAATAGAACCAGGAATCGAGCAGTTCTTCAATGTACTGTTGTTCTTTTCTTGAAGGGACAGTAGGAAATTCCAACCAAATCCATAAGTCGAAGGGATTAAATTCTCTAAATTGTATTTCCATAATTCTGCGTTTTAAGAGTCAGTTGACGATCATATTGGCAATTATTTACTTATTTGACTTTTTTAATGATATTTGCATAATTGTTGCCTGACTTCAGGTTGATCTGCTTTAATTACTCTTAAAATCTTGAAAATGAAGCCTAAAATTCTGTTAACCTCTTTTCAAACTTGGCTCCCTCATCAAAAATCAAATTCTTCTGACGATATTTTGCAACTTTTAGAACAGCAGCAGGATTTTGTCTCATTACATTTTTTAAGACAGCTCCCTGTAGATATTCAGTTAGCTACTCAACAGGTAATATCAGAAATTCAGACTACAAAGCCTAATGGAATTATCTGCTGTGGCATGGCAGAAAAGAGAGATAAATTAACTATAGAGTCACAGGCAACCTGCGATGAGCGATGTCTTTATACCTCGGTAAATATTTCTGAATTGATTGAGCAATTATCTCAAACCGAATTAAGCCGAGATGCGGGAAAATTTGTATGCGAAGGTCTTTACTATCAAGTACTAAAATATACAAAGTCTCTACCAAGAAAAATCCCCTGTATTTTTGTTCATGTGCCAAAAATAAATAAACATAATCAAGCAATAATTCAGCAGGATTTTGACTTAATAATTAAATATTTAGCTAAACTTATCTCTAGATTACCCAATAACTAAAATCAAATAAAAGAAAGCGATCGCTCATAAAGTAAAAGCGATCGCTTTTTAAGAAGATATTTTGTAAAAAGTGACTTAACTATATTGTTTTAAG
>JBCCDL010000247.1:0-7866 GCA_039030815.1 Cyanobacteria bacterium P01_A01_bin.83
GTTAAACAGTACTATTTAGGAGATAACTTTCAGAAATAGTTCAGCCAAGCTTCATAATAAGCATCGATAATTCAAGAGCATAAAACTTAATATTTATTAACATTATGAGAAACTACCTGAAACCAGTGAATCTCTAATCTATATTGCAATGGTTCATTTAATGTCGAAATGTTTGGCTCAAAGTAAGCAATCTGCTGCTTAATATTTTATTTACAAACAGTCTCTCCAACTATTTTTCTAAAATTAGAGTGACTGGTCCATCATTATCAATCTGGACACTCATCATGGCGCCAAATTTGCCAGTAGCAATTTTTAGACCACTTTGTTTAAGCTTATCTACAAATAAATTATAGAGAGGTTCGGCGATCGCTGGGGGGGCAGAATTACTAAAGGATGGACGACGACCTTTACGACAGTCACCGTAGAGAGTAAACTGGCTGACTACTAGAATTTCTCCCTTAATATCCGATACAGATTTGCTCCAAGATTGATCGTGATCTTCAAACAGACGTAATTCTAGGCACTTACGAGTCATCCAGTCGAGTTCAGCCTCGGTATCAGTAGCGGCAATTCCTACTAGAAGATTTAAACCTTGAGCTATCTTGGCTATTTCTTGCCCTGCTACAACTACGGAAGACGACTTTACCCGCTGGATAATAACACGCATATATTTAATGTTGAGTGGTTAGTGATTACTTACCGAAACCTTTGCCGCGATCGCTTTTTGGCAGACAAACGCAATTTTCGATTTGTTGGCGCAAGGTTGCTTCATCAAGATTCTGACCGATCAATACTAGCTGATTTTTCGGTTCTCCTCGCCATTCCTCATCTTCTAGAGTAAAGCGTTTGCCGCTGAGGTGAAATATGTGCCGTTGGGGACTTTCGTCAAACCAGAGGATACCTTTAGCACGGAAAATGCTTTCATCAAGCTGATTATCTAGGAAATACTGGAATTTGCGAATATTAAATGGTTTGTCAAATTGAAACGAGATTGAAGAAAAACCATCATTTTCCAGATGGTGAGAATGATCGTGATGGTCATGATCGTGGTGATGATGTTCATGGTCATGGTCATGATGATGTTCATGATCGTGATCATGGTCGTGATTATGTTCTGCTGATTCAGTTTGATCGTAGTATTTATCTGACTCAAACAACCCCACGCTGAGAATTAAGGGCAAAGATACTTGAGACTTTTGTGTGCGTAAAATACGGGCATCTTGTTTAAGATCGCGAACCTTTACCTCTAAAGCATCTACATCGGCTTCGTCTACCAAGTCAGTTTTGTTAAGTACAATCACATCTCCATATTGGATCTGACTTAATGCCGCTTCGCTATTAAATAAATCCAGGCTGTAGTTAGCACAGTCTACCATAGTAATAATTGAGTCGAGACGAGTCATGTCCCGCAATTCGGTACCCAAAAAAGTCAATGCTACAGGAAGAGGATCTGCTAAACCAGTAGTTTCTACTACCAGGTAATCAATTTTCTCTTGTCGTTCCAGAATTTTATAAACTGCATTGACTAAATCCTCGTTGATTGTGCAGCAAATACAGCCATTGTTTAACTCCACCATGCTTTCGTCGGTAGACACAATCAGCTCATTATCAATACCAATTTCGCCAAACTCGTTGACTAAAACTGCGGTCTTTAGTCCTGATTGATTAGTCAAAATATGATTAAGCAAGGTGGTTTTTCCGCTACCTAGAAAGCCTGTAATGATAGTTACGGGTAAACCTTTTTTGTTAACATCCATTGGGGAAGATGTGGGTGCTTGTTCAACAGTTGTCATAGCGATTGTTTATCCTTCTCTTGAGATAGCTGTTTGTGATGTGTCAGACTAGATAATTATTGTTTATTGTAGATTTATTACAGCTTGTTGTGGCTTAAATCTAAGGTTGACACTCCCCCTGCTAAAGCAACGCTATGCCTAACGACACGCTTCGCGAACGCTGGGGGATTCTTGATTCAGCAATACATAGCTAGATGGGTCAAAGACCCATCCCCACTAGAGGTATCTCCACAAGCAAACACGGTCTGCCCGACCGCTAAAATATTTAATGCTGCATTGAGGTCTCTCGAATTTCGAGAGTTACAGCTAGGACAAGTCCACTCTCTAAAATCTAGAGGTAGCTTGTCTAAGATATGACCGCATGGGTTACAGCGTTTAGAAGATGGAAACCATCTGTCTATCGCACCTAATTTACGGTCATGCCATTTACACTTGTATTGGAACTGGCGTAATGCTTCACCCCAACCACAATCAGCAATGGCTTTGGCTAATTTATGGTTAGCCATGCAGGGCGCGAATGCGCCCAAGTCGCGTCTAGCGACGCTTGCAAGCTCTGCTTGCTGCTTTTTTACAGCTAACGTCTCAGTGTAGATAGCTTGGTTTTCGCGTACCAACCCGCTCGTTAATTTGTGCAAAAAGTCTTTTCGGCAATCAGCTATTTTCGCGTGAAGTTTTGCTACTTTTAACCTTGCCTTATATCGGTTGTTTGAACCTTTCTTTTTCTTAGCCAATCTACGTTGTAGAGTTTTTAGCCTAGCTTGATACTTTTGGTAGTGCTTCGGGTTGCCCGAAGCAAAGCCAGTTGATGTGACCATCACATCTTTGACACCCAAATCGACTCCGATTTTACCCTCCGTAGCTTCCCATTGCTCTAATTCTTCTTCAACCAAGAAAGAGACAAAATACCTGTTGCTTAAGTCTTTGGAAATGGTGACTGACCTGGGTTGACCAGTAAAATGTCTAGACCATCTGATTTTTAGAGGTTGAGACATTTTAGCGAGGGTTAAGTTTTTTCCATCCCATTTAAAAGCGTTGGGTGCGTAATGCGCTGACTGTCTACCGTTCTTTTTCTTAAATCTGGGGTATTTGTTTCTACCAGCAAAGAAGTTTTTAAATGCAGTGTTTAGATGTCTTAACCCTTGCTGCAATGGCACTGCTGATACTTGCTTTAACCAAGGTTTTTCGGGGTCTTTCTTGAGCTTGGTTAAAGCATTAGATGTATCTGTATAGCTCAGAGACACATTATCTTGGTAGTAACTATTAGTTCTTAAAGCCAAAGCCCAATTATACACGAACCTAGTACATCCGAACGTCTGCCCTAGCTCTAATCGTTGAGCTGAGTTAGGATAGAATCTAAATTTAAACCCTCGAAGCTGTTTCATGATATGATTTTACCATGAATATAACTTCGCTGTAAAATCTCAACCACTACGTTGTCAAGTTCGCTATCATCCCCGCAGCACGAAGCGCAGGGGTCTACATGCGGCTAAAGCCTTTGTCGCTCACACTCGATAAATTAATTAGAAGCTGAAAAACACCCAATTGTAGGTATTGTCACACATCAACAACCGTAAATTTAAAAACTAAAGGTTGTTCTAACTGTACCAATAACCAAATCATCAGCGTCTTGAATATCACCATCTGGTTCGGTGATCCAAACCACTCCAGGAGTGATAGAAATATTATCGTTAATCTGGTATTGATAAAAAGCTTCTAAATGCAAAGAGCGATCGCTATCTTCATCAAGATTCGTAATTGAAGAATTGGTTACAGTGGGTTCACTGCCGATAACAATACCCCCTAGACTACCTTCACTACCTAAATCTGGTAAAGCCAGGGTTGCAGCCCAATCCCAGATATCCTGGGTACCGCGATCAATTGGCTGATCTAAAGTTGAGAGATTACTTACTTTACTCAAACTACCCCAAGCGCCAATAACTATACGAGAGTTAAGTTCCCAAGACACTTCTAAGCCATAAGAACTGTTGACAGTAGGAAGCTGGTCGCCAAATAAATCGGCAGTAAATGATTGCAGATTTGCTAGATTAGTTCCTGTTTCGGTATCACTTTGATTAAAGCTATGAACATAGGTAGCAGCGAAAGTGAGGCTTTCTAGGGGCATGATTGTAATTTGTCCTAACACGCTATAAGCCCCGTCAAATAAACCATTCCCTGAACTGGGGTCACTAGCATCACCAGCTAGATAGCCTGCTGTAATTTTTATTTGTTCAATCGGGCTATGGGTAATTCCTAATCCTGCATCTCCAGGGGGATTGTATAGCGGTTTTCTGGTGCCAAAAGTGGAAATAGAACCTGAACCACCATCGCCATCGAGAACGTTAATGGTAGGTGCAATATCATCTCCCTCCAATCCTACTGTCCCAACGATTATATTCAGGCGATCGCCAACGCCAAAGGAATAATATAATGTATCTATGCCAACGTCATTACCTGTATCTTCGGCAAAGGATAGGCTACCCTCAAATGTCCCAGTCTCTGTCGTAAAACCAGGAAAGGCACTAGCAGAGAGCCTAGTAAAAAGTAAGTCTTCGCCTAGTAAACTGGTCGCTAGTTCTAGCCTAAGTCGGTTGCCGAAGACCGTACTATCATCATCGTCACCTGATAAGATACTCCCCAGAGCAAAAATCGCCTCTCCTCTCAGTTTAGTGGTAGTTGAAAATTGTGATACTTCTAAATCTTGCACCCGTGCTTGAGAACCATCGATTCTACCTTTAAAAATGGCTAAATCTGACTGAAACTCCTGCATTAATTGTAAGATCAGCTCTACGTCTTCCACCGTTGACTGAGGAACATTGGGCGAATTAGCAATAATACTTTCGATCCGATTAAGACAAGTATTAAGTCCTACGGCAAATTCAGCGCGTGAAACATAGGTTTCTTGTGGCTTGGTTATAGAAGATGATTCTGGGGCTAAAGTTGCTGGCTGTGGCGAAAATTTAACACCACAACCATAGCGCTCAATTAAATCTTTTAAAGCTTGATAAGACCAATCTGTCGGACTAATATTTTGTAGTTGCTTGACCTGATTTATTTGTGCGATCCCATTATTATTTTTGTGAGCAGATGTCGGTAATTTCTTAATCAAATCATTATTTAAATTTTGTTGACGGTTACTCTTTTTTATGTTAACTTGACCATGCCAATTAAGATTATTATTCGCTGATGGTAAATTAGCATGAACTTCTGTACATATAGCAAAAAGTAGGCACGAAGCACCTAAAATTGCCATTGAGTTGATTTGGCGCCACAAATTTAACATCCCCAACAATCCCCACTCACAAGAAACTATGCCTAGCTTTATTTTGGCTAAAAGTTCACATCAGAACCGAATTAAAAGTGAGGTCTATAAATTGCTCACGTCTGATTCTAGCCTAACCTTAGTTAATTAAATAAACCTGAGGACATAATTGAATTACCTTCTATCTTGGCATTATTTAAAACCAATTGGTAATAGGAGATGGTATTAATTATTGTTAATTAAATTGTATTTTTACAATAAAATTTCTATTGTTATTAATTTCTTGAGGCAATAAGTAACTGGGTAGGTGAAATTAAATATAAAATAGCTGTGGCAGGGGTTAGGGTGTAGGGATTAGGGATAAGATTGACTACTTGGGTTTTATAAATTATTCTGCCTACCTACTTAAGTAGACCTAATTAGCTATCGAAAAGTTTGGATAGGGACTGGGGACTTGGGGACTAGAAAAATAATTAATTAGCTATAACTACTACCTACTAACTATTTAATCTCAAACTATACATGGCGACATCTAAGCTATGGTAAACAATCATTTTCTCCAGCTTCATTCCCAGTTTAGTTGCCACCCGAACCGAACGAGTATTTTCTGGTTCAATTAAACAGATAAACCGCTTGAAATTAAATCGTTTTTGTCCATATCTTAAAATCTCCTGGGCGGCTTCAGTTGCTAACCCCTGTCCCCAATATTGTTTTGCCAAACGATAACCAATTTCTGCTTCCTGCTGCTGCTCAATTGACTGAATAAAGAAACCACAGTAGCCAATCAGCACCTGATCTTGCTTATGAACCAAGGCATATAGACCAAACCCATATTCCAAATAAGACAGCAATCTTTGTTCTATAAACTGCTTAATCTGTCGGCGATTGTGAACTCCAATGATAGAATAGCGCATTACTTCGGCATCACCTAAGATTGGGAGTAAAGCTTCTTTATCCTGGGAAGTAATAAATCTTACGGTAAGTCGAGAAGTCTCAAGAATTTGCATCTGCCGCAACCTAAAGAGGGAGTAGAATTTATCCTAACAGTAGATTGCGGTCAAACTGTAAAATCAGATTGTTTCTGCATCAGGGTTTGGTAATTTGATATCTTGAGCTGATGTTTTTGATAGTTTAGCTTGTCTGTAAATCAGTATTATTGACCCCGTGTGCAACTTTTTTTGAGTCATTGATTTCATTGGGTTTCAGAAACATGAATTTACTTGAAATCTACTGAAAGTCTTATTCTCTCGTAGAAAGTTGCACACCACGTATTATTGGCATTGAAACATAAGCCTTAATGCCCGAACTCAGGTTATCGTAATAGTCTGCATATCTTCATCACAGTTCAGCAAGCCCTAGTTATCTGCTTCTGTTTTGTTCTATTGGATGAGGTTTTAGGTGCAATATTGGTTAGGGGCGACCTCTGAAAAGCAACTATCAATATTATGCTGCATTACTACCAGCATCTCTAATTAGCTCTGCAATCTCGCTAGCAATTTCTTCAACAGTATGTGTTGCTGTACTTTTTGCAACTTTATCAGCAAGTGAAGGACTAAATTGAATTATTTCCTGCTTGGAAATTTTATGCCATATAGGAAGCAAAATTTGTTCCCCAGTTATTGTTCTTGTAACTATTCCATCTAATTCGTAGTTTGTCCAGCCCTTGTTAACAAACGACTGCGAGAGGACAACAATACCTACTCTACTCGTTAATTAGTCTCTGCTGTTTCTGACGGCTTAGTAGGAGGAATCCCTTCAATATTGATGATGCCTTGGATAACTGAGCCAACAATAGGTGCAGCAACAGTAGAACCATAGGTATGCTCTCCTTGAGGTTCGTCCACTACGGCTAAAACTGCATAGCGAGGAGCATCTACAGGAAATATACCCACAAAACTAGTAATCTTGGCTTCTTCATCGTACCCACCTTGATCATTAGCCTTTTGCGAAGTTCCTGTCTTGCCCGCAATACGATAACCAGGAATCTTTGCCGCACGACCACTACCGTCTTCTACTACCTCCTCCATCATTTCTAATACAGTCTCGGCAGTTTTAGCTGAGAATATCTGTTTGCTGTTGGGTGGCTGAAAATAGTGGAGATAGCCTTTATAATCCGATAAACCTCTGACTACATGGGGGGTAATTAATTTCCCTTTATTGGCTAATGCCGCGTGGATTTGAATTAGCTTGAGGGGAGTGAGAGAGAAACCTTGACCAAAAGAGGTGGTGGCGGGTTCAATGGCTCTGACGGTAAATTCTACCTCGTTTTTTAAGCGCCCTGTAGTGTAGCCTGGAACATCAAAATCTACTTTGTCTTCTACCCCTAGTTTCTGAAGATCGCGATAGTAGTCAAGAGGGTTCATGCGCCGCATAATCTTAATCATCCCCACGTTGCTAGAGTACTTGAGGATTTCTGGTAAAGATAACTTTCCCCGCGCCCCTTTCTTGTCAAAATCATGGTTGCGTACCACCGCATCCTTAATTTGAATCTCTCCCGTATCATCAAAAGTATCATGGGGGGAAATTACCCCTGCATCTAGAGCTAAAGCAATATTAACTGGTTTAAAAGTCGAGCCAGGTTCATACAGATCGGTAATTGCCCAATTTTTAAATAGTCCAATGTCATATTTGTAGTAAGTATTAGGATCGTAGGTCGGCTCAGATACCAAAGTAGCGATCGCTCCGTCTCGAACATCCATCACAATTACTGCCCCCCGCTTGGCTTTGTAATAATCCATTTGTTTCTTCAAAGCGTTGCGGGCGATTTGCTGTAGCCGTAGGTCAATGGTGAGCTGTAATCTTAGATCATCAAAA
>JBCCDL010000248.1:0-7854 GCA_039030815.1 Cyanobacteria bacterium P01_A01_bin.83
TCCCAGCCCGATTCAAAATCACCCCGCTCTACTGCCTGGGATACATCTGGATTTAATCGCAAATATTGAGTTTCGTCAAAATCTTTAAAGGCAACCTGTAGTTTTTCGATCATGGTTCTTGATATGAAATTTAAGTCACAGATTACTCCGCGCACAAAGCGAAGCTTAGAAAGTCATCGAGCAGACGCATTCGCGTCTAGGTTTGCCAAGCAAACTCTGAAGAGCTTTGCCCTTGGCACGACATGAGCCGCAAGGCTATGCAAACGTATAAAAGCAGATATATTAAATCCCCACTCCCCCAATCTCTATCTCAGAAGATTTATTCAGTGCGAAATATTATTTACCACAAACACCCTCCATAATTATCTGGCTATAGTTTGATCTGCTGAACCTTGTCTAGTTTGTAGGCTCTACCTATATTACTATCAAAAGCCCAAGCACTAATGGCAACAGCATCTTTAGGAATTAGATCGGGGTCAAAAGATTTGCTCCATCCCGCAAAACGATAATTTGGTTTAGATAATGCTTCAGCCACATCTTGACGTTCTTTATCGGTTTTAACCAAAGCGAAAGCATGATCAATATTATCTGGCGTTTGATAAGCTAAAACTACAGCATGAGCAGGTTGATTATACTTGGGCAACCCTGCCCATCCCCACACTAAGTAGTTACCGTTTTCTTCCAGTAACAAATCATCAAGACTACCGTAGCTTACTTGCAGCAAGTTTTCGCTGCTAATATCTTGTAGGCGATCGCTTATTGCCAAGGCTGGCTGTAAATAACCCAGGCTATTTAGCTCATTGGCTCTTTGAGGTAAAAATTCTGGGTCTGGATATATTTCGTACTTAAGACAATCTGGATTATCAATCTGATTGACGAAAATCAAGCAAGCTTTGGCGAAGAGTCGATTTTTATTAACCGCAATAATTTCTTTGGTTCCCCAGGCAAAATTAGCAGGGTAAATTATAAAAAAAGCTACACAGAGAACAACTGTTGCTTTCTTAAAAAATCCTGCAAACCGACTTAGGTCTAGCTTTTGCTGTTTAATATTTTCTCTAATAATAGTTAAGAGATAAATCAAAGAAACTACGGCATAGGTGGAAAAAGTAACGTATCTTGATGCTAGAGATTGTTCTAACCCTAAACCAGCTCTGCCAACAGTGGTTAAAGTTCCACTGGCTATAGTGTAAACACCAATCGAAAACCAGGGCATAGTTTGGCTCAATAAATGTCTATTTTGTTTGATTCCTAGGATATAGAAACACGCTAAGGCAAATGTAGTAATGATAACCAAGCCAACTATTTGATTAGATAATAAATCATGAAAACCTAGAGGAGAACCAATAAATGACAAAAAATAAGCGATGACTGTCAAGGGATTAACTAATGACTCGGAGACACTAGGAGTCCCCATTGGTTTGATGTAATCATTAAAATAGACTGCTAAGTTAAAGCCAAACAATGATAACCATCCAGCAGTCATTAAGCTAATGTTCTGGCGGCTTTTTGTCTTCCAAGTTACCCATACTAAGGAAGGAAATATAATAATCCAACTCAGCAAACCGTTAGAAAAGGAAAAAGTAGCAATTGTGGCAAAAATACCGCTCAATAAAAACTTCAATATTAAAGGATTTCGCGAGAAAATAACGGCTAAAGAAGTAGTAATTGCAGCAATAGGCACAAAGGTAATGGCTTGTAGTCCCCATAACCAATTTTCACACTGCATCGGACT
Source organism: Cyanobacteria bacterium P01_A01_bin.83 (assembly GCA_039030815.1). Lineage (GTDB taxonomy): Bacteria > Cyanobacteriota > Cyanobacteriia > Cyanobacteriales > Xenococcaceae > Waterburya. The sequence goes on from JBCCDL010000248.1 coordinate 1,733, forward strand.
AAAAATCAGCAGGTTGGCTACAAAAAGACAAGCAATTCGGGTTACTGGAGAACAATTTAAAGTTATTTTGCTCAGACGGTAGACGTTAAATGAGATCAAGCATGCCAGCAAGAAGCTAAAAAACATCTCGCTTTTCATATTCCAACTAGTCAAACTAGCTAAGGGAACAAACAACAGCCGAGGAAATAGTTTTCGGCTTTCATTATGTTGGCTGATCCAGTGTCCCCAGGTCATTTGATCGGTAGCTGATTGAATCAATGCCGCCCCTGGTGTATCCCACTCATCCCAAACAGGTAGATTAACACCATATCTCCAAACCAACCATGCCAAGATTAAGGCGGGTAGAATTGCCAGTAACTTAATGGGAAATCTCTTCATATAGTTTCTGCTCTTTGTTTTTAAATCCAAATGTATCGCGAATCAAATAGTAAGGTCTTTGTTTGACTTCGTCGTAAATACGCCCAATATATTCGCCAATAATGCCCAGAAAAATCAACTGTACTCCACCCATAAAAAAAGTAGTAGTTAAGCCATAAGCCCAAGATAAAAAAGTTCTACCTAAGATCAGCTTGAAATACAAGCCGATAATTCCAATCAGGAAAGATACAATTGCTGAAATTAAACCAAAAATAGTGGCAATTCTTAAGGGAATAATGGAGAAAGAAAAAATACCATCAAAAGCCAATTTAAACAGTTTGCTCAAGGTAACTTTTGGCTGACCTTGATATCTTGGACCTCTCTCAACGATGATTCCCGTCTGTTTAAAACCAGCATAGGCTCTCAAACCACTAAGGTAGCGATTGCGTTCTGGCATGTGGCACATAGCAGTTACCACCCGACGATCCATCAAGGAAAAAACTCCTGCATCTATAGGTAATTTCATGCCTGATAAAAAGTTTAATAAACGGTAGAAGCTCACAAACGCTAATCTTTTTAACCAAAATTCTTTGCGTTTTTCCCGAACTGCATAAACCACATCGTATCCCTGATACCATTTTTCGATAAAACCAAAAATAGCCCGGGGAGAGTCTTGCAAATCGCCATCCATCAAGATTACTGCTTTGCCCGATGCTTTTTCGATTCCTGCCGTTAAAGCTGGTTGATGTCCAAAATTTCTTGAAAGACGAATTATTCTAATTTCTTGGTTTTTTTGATGCAGTTCCAATAGTATTTGATAAGAATTGTCGCGACTACCATCATCAATAAAAATAACCTCACAAGCACCATCAAGTTGATCGATTACTAGTCTTAGCTGTCGCCATAATTCGGGTAAGATTGCTTCTTCGTTAAAAATAGGAATGACAATCGAATATTTAATTAGCTTGTCTGGAAAAAGTGCTGGGGACATGGGTAATATCAGTTAACAGTCAACAGTTAACAGTTAACAGTAGTCAGTAATTAGTTAACAGTCAACAATCATTAAGTATTAGTAATTAGTTAACAGTAATTAGTTAACAGTAATCACCTAATCACCTAATCAAACATTTAGGCTATAGTCTTCTCTGCTTTTTGTCAGATTCGGATTGTAGCAAGGATCGCGATCGCAAATATGCGACCATTTATGCCTCATGTAATTTACTTCCTGGGCAAAGCGAGCTTGTTTGGCGGGGGTGTTTTCATAACCCCTACTCTTGGATTCATAGTGATATAGCTTAACGTGGGGAAGATAGATGTTGCGATAGCCATGAGTTGCAATCTTGATGCAGAAATCAACATCATTAAATGCGATCGCTAATGTTTCTTCAAAACCTCCTACTTCTTCAAATACTTCTCGCCGACACATGAGACAGGCGGCAGTTACAGCAGAGTAATTATTGATGGAAGCTGCTTGAGAAATATATCCAGGCTGAGAAACATGAAGGTGTTTGTGGCTATGTCCACCAACACCACCAATTCCTAGCACTACTCCCGCATGTTGAATCGTATCATCAGGATAAAGTAGCAAGCTGCCCACCGCACCAATAGAAGGTCTTTGCGCCTGTTCTACCATGCCCTCCAGCCAGTCTGGAGTAATTACTTCTGTATCGTTATTGAGAAACAACAGATATTCTCCCTTTGCCTGTTCTACGGCATAGTTGTTGATTTGAGAATAGTTGAAGGGAATGTCGTATTTATAGCATTTGAAGCGATCTGGTTGTTTTTGCTGCCAAAATTCAAAACAGCGGGCGGTTTTGGCTTCAGTGCTGCCATTGTCAATGACGATCACCTCGTAATTGCTGTAGGTAGTCTTGGCAAAAATTGACTTCAAGCAAACATTGAGGGTATCTGCTAAATCCTTGGTGGGAATAATTATGCTGACTAACTTTGGCTCTTTGATTTCATACCTGACCGTATATACTCCAGGAAGATTGGCACGAGTCTTAATTTTACCTGGTTCCCCTCGCCGCCCAAGGGCTTCACTCAAGGCTTTTTGAGCCGCATTAGCCGCATAGGGCTTGGCACCCATTGCGGCAGCAGTAGACTGTTGGTGAATCCGCCAATGATAAAGAATATCTGGAATATGGTAAATCTGATCTGTCTTTTCCGTAACCCGCAGCACTAGATCGTAATCCTGACTGCCTTCAAAACCAACTCGAAAATTACCCACTTCCGTAACTAGCGATCGCCGATAAACTCCTAAATGGCAAGTATACATTCTGGCTAAAAAGGAATCGGGACACCAATCTGGTTTAAAAAAGGGGTCTTTATGAACATTGTCTTCGTCAACTTTATCCTCATCAGAATAAATGAAATCAGCTTCGGGATGCTTGTTTAATAACTCCACCACCCTAACTAAAGCGTGGGGAGGTAACAAATCATCGTGATCGAGGAGGGCGATATATTCTCCCGTTGCTAACGACAGTGCGGAATTAGAAGTATGGCAAATATGACCGTTCTCATTACGAAAAGTTATTTTAATTCGTGAATCTTGCTGGGCATATTCTTCTAGTAACGACCTAACATAAGGTTTAGTTGAGCAGTCATCGGCTAAACATAATTCCCAATTAGAGTAAACCTGTGCCAAAACTGACTCAATCGCCTGACGTAAAAAGTTCTCTTCGGGATTATATACTGGTACAATAATACTAATTAAAGGCTGATAAGCTAGCTTTAAACTACCCTCACCGAGCTTAGTGAGTTCTGCCGAGCGGGGATAGTTATTTTCTAACCACTTCTGATATTGAACATTGTCGCTTTGGGGAATCTCAGAATCGACAATTACATCAACATCAATTTGCTGCTCTGGTAAGGGCAACTTATTTTGAGAAATTAGGTAATTCTGATAGACCGTATCTATTCGAGTCAAATTAGTTTTTTGCTTAATATTGAACCACCATCTCCTTAGTTTCCAGAATTTACTAGTTTCCATCGCCGATACTAATAACTTAAACTGCTCTGTTTGCATTTGAGCTATCTGTAGCTGTTTTTGGAATTGAGCTGATTCTTGCTGTTGCTGCTGAAATTGAGTTAATTCATTCGTAACAGTCTGGAGCTGCTGTCTAGCCTGAGCTAGTTCTTGCTGCAACTGTTCTTGATGCTGTCTAGCCTGAGCTAGTTCTTGCTGTGACTGTTGCTGATGCTGTCTAGCCTGAGCTAGTTCTTGCTGTGACTGTTGCTGATGCTGTCTAGCCTGAGCTAGTTCTTGCTGTGACTGTTGTTGATGCTGCTGAGTGTGAACTAGTTCAACAGAGGTGGTCTGCAATTGTTGCTGAGTGTGAGCTAGTTCAACAGAGGTGGTCTGCAATTGTTGCTGAGTGTGAACTAGTTCAACAGAGATAGTCTGCAATTGTTGCTGAGTGTGAGCTAGTTCAACAGAGGTGGTCTGCAATTGTTGCTGAGTGTGAGCTAGTTCAACAGAGGTGGTCTGCAATTGTTGCTGAGTATGAGCTAGTTCAGCAGAGGTGGTCTGCAATTGTTGCTGAGTATGAGCTAGTTCAGCAGAGGTAACCTGGAGCTGTTTGTTCTCGGTTTGTTTAAGTCTAAGATCAACCCAATCCTGTAAGATCCAAGACTCGCAAATAGAATTAACTACCTGGTGTTCTTGGTGGTTAACCTTGGTGGCAAGACTACTAACATCTGCTTGCTCTGCTAACTGATGATATAAATCGACAGCTTCGGGAAAAAACTTGTTAAGTAAAGCTTGACGATAGTAGGTATTAGGATCAACGGTAAACAAAGCTGGTTCGTACAGTGACTCAGGCGATCGCAATTCTAAGCCAAATTTTTGCTGGACTAAATCTACTACTTTAGAATCATCAATTATGCTGTCAATTTCTAACAGTAGAGACTGCTCTTGATGACTTTGATAAAAATCTAAAACTGTCTGATTGTAGTTACACCACTGTTGAACGGCAAAATTGGGATTGGTACGAAAGATCACGTCACCCCGTCGGAATAAGGAATCGATCACATCCCAAGGTGAGCGATAGACAAAAACATATTTAGCCTGGGGCAGTAGTTGTGACCAAAAATCCAAAAATAGCGTGGTTCTAGGATCTTTCCAACCCCAAAGGTGCTGCTGGTGGCGAGTAGCAATTAAATTGTTTGCCAAAGCTAAATACTGTGGCTGAACCTGAACCTGTTTTTGCTCAGTCCATCCTGCAACGCTAATGCCCTGAGATTGCAGCACATTTTGATGAAATTCCACGAAATCGAGATCTTCAAAGTGTCCTTTGGCGTTGCCTTGGTCTTCAGCCATCAGGCGATCGCCTATATTGATTCCTGCGCTTTGTAATAAAGATGCGGTCAATGAAGTACCAGAACGGTGCATTCCCGTCATAATAATGACAGCTTGATTGTGGGCAGTATCTTCCATGGCTTATCTTTATTAAGTTGAGCTTAGATATAAAGTTTAGGATAGTTAGGGACAAAATCTTAGTTAGTCTGAATTTGATCGTTAACTATCTTAAACAGCATCTTAAATAGGATACTGCAACTTATAAAATCGGCAACTGAGTATTAAGGGATGAAGGATGAAGAATTAGGAACAACTTATGATTATGACTTTTGCTTAACTTATCATTACATTTATCATTTATCAGCGATACTGGCATTGAATATTCAATGTTTAATGTTCTAGGCTAGTTTTTGATTGCAGCTTGTTTTAATCGATACCAGGATCGTATAGTTCTAGCCTTAGCCCTAGGTTGATTGAACCAATTTTGTAGCAACCAGGGTAAAGAAACTGGAGTCTCCATTTGAATAGCAACCTTCCGTGCCAAAATTGCCTGTTGAGCAAGCTGTAGATAAAGTTCGTAGGCAGTGGGAAAATAGTGTCGAATTATCTCTGCTTGATGAAAATTATTTATCCCAACCTGAAATAGAGATCCATCGTATAAACTCTGTGGCGATCGCAAATTTAATTGTAATTGATGATTAATGGTGTTGATGATAAATTGCGGATCTTGAATTACATCTTCAACTCTTAGCAATAACCAAGGTCGATCCGTGTGGGCGCAGAATTTTAAAATAGCTTGGTTGTAGCTAATCCAAGTTTTGATAGCAATTTCTGGAGCGGTTTTGAACACCAAATCTCCCCGACGAAACAAAGAATCTACCACCTCCCAAGGAGAGCGATAAATAAAGACAAATTTTGCCTGAGGAATTAGCTGTTGCCATGACTTGAGAAAGAGAGTGGTACGCGGATCTTTCCACCCCCAAATCGAATACTTACTCCTGGCGGCAATCAAGGTCTTAGCTCGTTCTAAATACTCTCCCCAAAAGCTAAAATCGGCTTGGGTTGTCCAACCTTCGCGGTTGACTGCTTGGGCAGTGAGGCAATCTCGATGCAAATCTACAAAGTCCCAATCCTCAAAATGTCCTTTTAAATTACCAGTCCCCTCTGCCATCAAGCGATCGCCAATAAAAACGCCGCTGCTTTTTAATAAGGAGGTAGCCAAGGAAGTACCAGAACGGTGCATTCCCGCAATAACTAGTACCGACTGATCTTGCCCACTATCCTCCATGATTTCTTAACTATATCTTTAACATCTATTTTTAAATTTATCTTCGTCGCGTAAGACCCACGCCTACCGCGTAGCGGAGGCGACGGGATGTAAGCGACACCAAGATTTAGGCTAGTCAGGACGGTCTTGTTCTTGAACGTATTTTTTCAATATGTCCACTGTAACTCCTCCGCAAGA
>JBCCDL010000249.1:0-7810 GCA_039030815.1 Cyanobacteria bacterium P01_A01_bin.83
TAAAAAGCTATGAGCTATGCTGCTTTTGAGATAGCCAACGATCGCTTTTTTCTAAAAACCCTATCTACCAAATCGTGGAGCAAAATGTAAAAACAGGGAATAATAAACAGAGTTAGCAGGGTTGCTAATGCCAAACCTGAAAAGACGACGATTCCCAATGGTTGCAAAAATTCTCCCCCCTGACCTAAACCCAATGCTAGGGGAAACATTCCGACTACAGTGGTGATGGTAGTCATGAGAATGGGACGCAATCTTTGGGGGGCTGCTTTGAGAATTGCTGTAGCGCGGGCGCAATCTTCTTTTTTGCGAATTTGATTGGCTAGCTCAATTAAAATAATGGCGTTGTTAACCACAATGCCGACGAGTAAAACTGCCCCGACAATTACCGTAATACCGATCGCGGTTTGGGTGAGATAAAGTCCCCAGATGCCCCCGACTAATGCCAAGGGAAGGGTAAACATAATTACCAGGGGATCGATGAGGGAGTTGTACTGTACTGCCATGACGACGAAGACTAAAAATGCCGCCAGTCCGCCTAAAATTATGAAGGAAGATTGAATTTCTTGATTGCTTTGGGCAGCAGCACTAGAGAGACGACGAACTCCTTGTGGGAGGTCGATATCTTTGAATATGGAATCTAATTCGGCAAGAGCGTCGCTTAGATTGGCATCTTCATTAAGAGTACCTGCGATTAGAAATACCTGTTGCTGATTGATGCGCTGGATTTGTCCTGGGGCTTCCCCGTATGCAATGTGGGTTACATCTCCCATGGGAACCAAGGTGTTATTTCCGTCAGTAAATAGGGGAATTTGTGCCAGTTGGGAAGGACGGTTGATTAATTCTTCTTTTAGCTCGACTCTAATGTCTACTAGGCGATTGCCCCGTTGTTGTTGGGTGGGGACTGAACCAGTGGTGGCGACTTCTAAAGCATCGCCAAGGTCTTGAATATTTAAGTTAAGTTCTGAAGCTCGTTGGCGATCTATTCTTATTTGTAATTCCCGTTGTCGGGCATCAGCATCGGGACGAAAGGTAGATAGGGTAGCTCGTTGTGCCAGGGTTTTTAATACTTCTTGTCCAGCCTCTTCTAAGATCTTACTATCTCTACCCTGAAGGATGACATCCACATCTGCCCCACGAATGGGAGAGTTGTTTAAAATTAAACCCCGAACCGAACCAGGTCGAGGTCGCAGGGTAATATCGACTAAGTTAAGCTGCCTAAATTTTTCTGATACCCGCGAGACAAAAGCTTCCACATCCGTACCTGACTTGAGGCTAATGGTACTCGAACCTCGTTGGGGATTTTCACTAGTATTGCTGCCAAACAAGAAACCCCCCGCAGTGGTGAAGGTATACTCCGTTTCGGGCTGTGCCAGTAAAATCTCGTCTACTTTTGCCATGACTCGACGATTGGTGGCTAAAGGAGTACCTGGGGAGAATTGCGCCGATAATTCTGCCTGTCCTGTGTTGATGCGGGGTAAGATCTCTTGGGGAATTTGGGCGATCGCCATCAGACTACTACCACCGAGTAGCAGAAAGGTTAAGCTAACGATAATTATCCGATGATGCAAAACTTTTTTGAGTAAGACACCGTAATATCTGGTAGCTGCCTCAAACCGACGATTGAATGTTTGCAATAACCGAAAACGACTAATATTGCTGGATTTGGGGATGGATAGAAGACGAGATGCCAGCATTGGAACAGTGGTGGTAGCGACTAAGATTGAAGCAGCGATCGCAAAACTGACAGTGAGGATTAGTTCGTTAAACAACAGGGCAATAAAACCGCCAATCATTAAAAACGGCAAAACAGCCACTAAGTTAGTAATAGTAGAAGCAAATAAAGCCGATTCTACCTCTTGACTACCAGCGATCGCCGTTAACCTTAACTGTTGGGGATGGAGTCGTGTTTTCGCATCCTTACCAGGAGTCATTCCCGCTCGTTCGGCAATATTTTCGAGCATCACAATTGAGTTATCCACCACAATTCCTACTCCCACTGCCAAACCCCCCAAGCTAAAGATGTTGAGGGACAAACCAAATAGCTTCATGAGAATAATTGCTGCCATTGCTGCCAAAGGAATAGCCAAAACGACGATCGCTGTTTGCCGTAGTGAACCGAGAAATAGCAGTACGGCGATCGCAGCTAAGACCGCACCGATTAAACCAGAATTGGTAACATTCCGAATCGAATTTTGAATATAAATAGATTGATTAAAGGTTTCAACTAAATTCATATCTGCGGAAACTATCCCAGAACTTTTTAACTGTTCGAGTTTCTGTTTGACTCCTGCGATCGTTTCAATTGTGTTGGCGAGCGGTTGTTTTTGGATGCTAACTTTAACCGCAGGTTGCTGGTTAAGAGTAACAAACAATCTTTGGTCTGACGAACCGTCAATAACTTGGGCAAAATCTCGCAAATATACGCGATGGCTAGAGGTGTCATCGGTATCTGCTACCTCAAAAGACAAAGCGGAAATTTCATCGGCACTCTCAAAGCGACCCATGACACGGGTTAAAGGTTCTTCCAACTTGCCGTAAATTCGCCCCCCAGAAATATCCTGATTGTTTTCTTCTAGTTCGGTAAGTACATCACTTAAACCCACTCCCAAAGCTTGCAGACGTTTGAGGTCAACTAACACCCGAATTTCTTCTTCCACACCTCCCGAAATATCTACTATCGCTACCCCCTCTACTACGGACAGTTCGCTCGACAGTTCTTCTTCAGCAAATACCCGCAATTGCAGAGGATCTAAAGATTGAGATGTCAGTGCCATCTCGTAAATCGGTAGTTGAGACGGATCGAGTTTAAAGATCCTGGGTTCGTCTACGTCATCTGGTAGGCTATCCCGCACTCGATTATAAGCAGCCGTCGTATCATTCAAAGCTTGGTCGAGATCTCCCCCTGGATTAAAATAGAGGTCGATGCTCAACTCTTCTTCACGAGTTTGGGAGAATATTTGCACCACCCCGTCAGTAGTTGCCAATCCTTCTTCGAGAGTGCGCGTCACTTCATCTACCGCCACTTCAGGAGACATCCCTGGTGCATCCATCCGTAAGGCGATGCGAGGATAGGTAATCGACGGGAGTAAATCTACTTGGAGGTTAAACAGGAAAAATATCCCCAAAACAATTATGGTTAGGGTGAGCATCAGCGTACCAATATGACGGCGAATCGCGATCGCGCTGAGATTGAAATTAGCAGGGGGAGAAGAGTTCATATTGTTAGAGACAAGGTATGCCTTGTCTGTACTAGCAAGCAAAAATTTTTATAATTCGGGAGATGATAATTCTGATAGAAAGCTAAGATTGACGCGATCGCCATTTTGTAGATCGTCATTGCGATCGCCATTTTCAAACTGTCTATAATGATTTAATTGGCAAAAATTCTATCGCCACAATCCACAACTTCGACCCACTACACCATATTTTTTATAAGTCTGAGTAATTAAAGATGATTGGGGATAACGCGGTTTCATTGGCATTGAATCCAAATCTGCATGATATATGGATATTGCATCATACTTTTCGGCACACTCAGCTACAGCTTTTATTACATTAGTTAAGCTGGGTGCGTAAACAGAAGGAATTATATCGTCTTCATCCTGATTAATACCGCTCTCATAATATCGAATAGGTGAAGTTTGTTGACCTCGTTCAACACGATCAACAGCATAATGACAATGATGTCCTAGAAATATAGGAAATTTCTCAAATTTATATTCAAATACATAATCAAATGCTTCTTCAAAAGATGGAAAATAAACAGGATTAGCATAGTCTCCTATTTCATACTTACCGTTATGCCATTGGTAAATCTCATATATTTCTTCTGGTAACTCTAAATTCATTTCTTCTACGTAGAGTTCAATCATTTCTCGCTCTAATCCAGGCTGAGGCGACCATTCTTTTCTATGTTCGTATGGATTATTTCTAATCATTTGAGCATGACTAGATTGACTGTTTTCTATCCAAAAAGAAAATTTTTCTAAGGCTTGCGTTAATTCGGACATCGCAATTGTCTTTGATAGTCTTTTTATAAAAGATGTGCTGATGGACGATAATATCATTTGGGTCTTTTCGATTCGCTATTACTTGAAAGATCTGAAAGAAAGCTAAGATTGACGCGATCGCCTTCTTTTAAATCTTCACTACTGCGGACGACATATATTTCGCCTGGTTCTAGTCCAGAGAGTATTTCTACCTGGGCATTGGCGCGATCGCCTGTTTTTACTTCACGGGTGGTAACTGTTGCTTCATTTCCCTCTTGGTGAATCATAAATATAGTTGCTGTATCCGTAGAATCGGTACTGACTTCTTGGGCTTTATCTGTATTGGCTACATCAATTGCAGATTCGGGAATAACAATATGACTATCGTTCTCTTCGCCAAATTTGACCCGCGCCATTAATCCACTACCGATAGGTTGGTCTATGTTAGGAATAGTTACTTCTATCGGAACTATACGAGCAGTATTATCCGCAGCTAAGGAGATTTGTGTTACTTTTCCTATCAGGGTTTGCTCTGGCAGGGCATCTAAGTTTACTTGTGCCGTCTGTCCCAACTCAACTCCTGCTAACTTTAGTTCAGAAACCTGTACCTGTACCTGCACCTGGCTAAAATCCCCTAACTGCAATACTTCATCACCTACCTGTGCCAAATCTCCTGGTTCGGCAACTCGTTCTAACACCGATCCCGTCACGGGGGATGTTAAAACAGTAAACGCCTCTTCTTGCTGTTCTTGAGCGACTAATGCCTCTTGGGCTGCTACCCGTCGTTGGGCTGCTACTACCGCTGAAGAACGATTGGCTACTTGCTGTTGCGCCGACTCTAAGGCTTGCTGGGCATTATCGCGGGTATTTTGAGCTTGTTCTGCCGATTGTTGGGTCACTGCACCGTCTTTAACCAGTTGATTCCATCTAGCAAGATCTGACTGTGCCTGTTTGAGTGTCGTTTTTGCCTGTTCGATCTGGGTTAGACCTTCATTGACATCTGCCTGAAGACTGGTAACTTCCGATCGCAATGCCTCTAATTCTGCTTTTGCCTCTAATACTGTCTTGTTGTTAATCGAATCATCGATCCGCGCCAATACCTGACCTTGTTCGACTTGATCGCCCACATCCACATTCATATCCAGTATTTGTCCTTCCACCCGCGATCGCAAAGATACTTCTCGAACGGGATAAGTCGTACCAACATATTGAATTTCTTTCTCTAACGATCCTTCCTTTGCTACTGCTGCATCCACATTTAAGGGTTGTGATTTGGGTGCGGTGGGCAAAGAATTACTTTGAGCATTTCCCGAAGGTAGACGATTGCAACCCGCAGTTAACATCAATAATACTGGCAAAAGAAATAAGCAACCAACAAAGGTAAATCGATTGCTTAAATCAAGTACAAGTTCAGCAGGGGAAAACTTATGTGACATAAATGATTGTCAAACTGTTAAAAAAAAGCGATCGGGCAACAAGGCAATAGCTAAATTAGAGATGTTCAACATTACATCTAGCTGCGATTTTTAATGACAATGTTGTAATTTCAGTTCTCAAAGGCGGTACGGCTTTTACTATTACTCTGCCTTTGGACTAGTTGTTTCTGTTTGTTTTTTTAGAGCGATCGCTACTATAATGTATCCTATGAGATACAGAAAAATATAATGGCATCTCCCAATCAAATTAGATTACTAAAAACAGATCATGTGATTCGTGCCAATCAAGGAATGAGCAAAGTGGCAACGGAAACAGATTTGGGTAGAGAGAGTCTTTACAAAGCCTTGTCTGAGTCGGGAAATCCTCAGTTTGTCACGATTAACAAAGTATTGGCTGCTTTGGGATTGCAATTTTCAATCGAACAATTAAATTAAAATACGATATTTATTTATTAATGTTGTTCGTAATTGTTTTGCGATCGCGGTACGACTTTGCCTTTAGGTTAGTTGTTGAATTTTGGCTTTAGTAAAAGCGATCGTATTTTAAATATTGATAGATTTTAATTTAATATCGATTAATTTGATTTTTCTACTGCAATCTTGTACATTACATTCTAAATTTAATTTTTGATATATTCTTTTAGCATCGATATAAGCCGATCTAGCTTTTTGCATTTGACCTAATTTATTCCAGCAATTGCCAAGATTATATATAGAATTAGCTTCATCATGTTTGTTTCCTATTTGCCTTGTAATTGATAGAGATTGCTTAAATAATTCTGATGCCCGTTTATAATCTCCAATATCATAATAAGTAATTCCTAAATTACCTAGAGAACTAGATTCTCCATTAAGTTCGCTAATACATTGTCTTATTTTCAATGCTTTTTGATGATACTCAATTGATTTCGAGTATTTTTCTAGATATCTAAATGTCATGCCTAAATTATCTAACGAACAAGCTTCTCCATGACGATCGCCGATCTCTTGTTGAATCTTTAATGCCTGTTTAAATTTTACAGCTATTTGTTTATAGTCTTCTTCAAAACGACATATACAACTACTCAAAGTATTCAGATAAGCATTTGTCATATTGTTCAAAGACATTGCGATTGCTCTTTTCTTTCTACCCAATTATCTAGATGTGGCGGGTTGGTGAAAAGATTGGTAGAAGTAGAAGTCTGTGAATTAGCCCGTTTCGATCTATATTCAATCTCTAAGATTTTATCTGGGCTTAATCCTTTTTTGGATTGAGATGAGTACCTCCAAAATACTGTGTTTGCCCTTCTGCTTTACCAATTACCACAGCATTATCTTGTGCTGTAAAATTCTTAATTTTAATGTTGTCTCCATTTTTAGCCTCAGCAATTTCTCTTCCTAGTTTGCAGATAGCTTCAGCAAATCCCTTATCTTTGTGCATTTCAACTTGAAGAAAAGCTTCTAGGGGTTTTAGATTTTCTTCAGTTGGATTTTGTTCTAGTTCGACTATTTCCGCTTCTATTGGTTGATTTTGCAAAAGACGATTCTTAATTGTCTGCCATAGTCTTTTGGATAAATTTGGTAAATTCCGTACACGATCAGCTTTGCAGTTACGGGTCGCGTAATCGCAACTGGCAGTCAGCATCAATAATATAATAGACTTCTTACACGAATCATAAATTAACTATTTAGGTAAGAGAGAAAAGGTAAATTTCTACTCTGACACGCTGTGGCTAATGTCGGCAGGCTTCTGTAGTTTGCCCTTTTTCACCTGCAACTGTCTGGTACTCAAATGTCCAACAATTTGCTGAAGTCTGGCGATACAGAATTGCACTCGTCACTCCAGGGGTTGTTATAGAATTAAAAGCTAAACGATACTCTCCGTTTTCATTTTTCTTAAAATCCGTAATAAGTGTTGAAACAGGCTCACCATAGCTACCACCAAGGGGATTTGGTTTGCCCTGTGCCAGTGCATCGAAAGAGGGAGGTTCTATTTGCAGCTTAGAGTCAAAAGAACCGTGATGACAACCGACAACATAAGGTGGGGTTTTGGTTGTGAAATGAACATAACTACCATCTGGTAGCTGTAGCGCGTTGCAATCATCGAGTGCTTCATTAGGCAAGTAACTAAGGTCGCTGTATCTACCACGTCCATAATAATCATCACCCCCTTCACCGTAATAGATTGGTGTGCCGTCAAGACCAAAGGCAATAGGTAGTTCGGGATTATGTTCATCTATCAAGCAAATCGGGGCGTAATGATAGTGATAATCTTCCCCTTGCCCTGAATGACCTCCACACTGGTCTAATTCCCCTTGAATAACGGTATCATTGCGCTCCTCGTAGTTATCTGGTGAAGTTGAAACATCAGGTCGTCGCTCATAATGAAAAATGGGTACGCCGTCA
>JBCCDL010000250.1:0-7808 GCA_039030815.1 Cyanobacteria bacterium P01_A01_bin.83
CAGCAATACGGTTGGTGGAAACGTTACTCTGATCGGCGAACTGACAAATCCAGTCGGCGACACCACTATTACCAGTGCGGGAGGCAACATTACAACAGGGGCAGAGGCTGAGTTTTACACGGGTAACGCCTTCCTTAGCGCAGGTGGCTCGATTGGAACCGACGAAAGCGATCGCTTTTCTCTAAATCTGGTTAACGTTGAAAACGGCGATCGCCCAGCGATTCAGCAAGCTAGTGGAGATGGGGGAGTATATCTTGATGTATCTACTCTATCCCTCAACAGTGAACTCACTGGAATGAACATCGGTCTTTACAACCTAGAGTCTGGTAATGGCGATGTAGACCTACAGATAAACGATGCTGAGCTTTACACCCTAAGCAACTACAACGCAACCGATGATTCGTTTGATACGGATATAACGCTGGTCAACTTAGATGTTGAGCTGGGTGCAGCTAATGTTGCTGGAGACTTAATTGTTAACGCAGGGGCAGACGACACGGTAACTACGAACGTCAATATTGTCGATACCCTAACTGCCGAGGGTACTACTTTCCTCACGGTACAAGATGCCATTCAAGCCTCAGCAGGCACAGAACTAGCAGGGGGTGGTGCAGTTCTCAATGCCGATACCATCGAGGCTCTAGATACGGAACTAGATAACCTCGAAGCGACTGCTGCTAACAGCGACGTGACGGTTACTAATACTGGCAAGCTTGCTGTTGGTCAACTGAGCGATCTGGAAGGTATTAGCGCCTCTGGCGATGTAAACGTTACTGCTAGCGATCTAGAGTTGTACGAAAACGTCACTGCTGGAGGCAGCCTAGCTCTAACCGTCATTGACGAGAACCAAGGAGATAACGATCTCTATATCTACGGTGCGGCGATTACAGCAGGGGATGATGTTACACTTTCAGTCGGCAATACACTGGTACAGAATTCCAGTAGTGTCATTACCGCAGGCGGTGAACTGGCAATTGAGATAGATAACGGCGATCAAGTCGATATCCATGGCGGTACAGTTAATCTTCTGGGGGAAGTTAATGCTACTGCTGCATCGGTAACAGCCAATAATGATTCTGATGTCGTTCTGCTACGCAGTGCATCGACAAACGTGGGCTGGACAGTTCAAGGTGCCGCTGGATTTGCAGATGTACTGTATGGCTCTGTCTTAGATGATGTAATCTCTAGTACTGACGGTGACGATGTGTTAGATGGTCAGGCAGGGGACGACTCTCTAAGTGGTAATGATGGAGACGATGCACTGCGGGGTGATGCAGGTCTTGACACTTTAGACGGGGGCGCAGGAAACGACAGTCTCAATGGTGGTGCTGATGATGATTCATTGATTGGTGGTGCTGATGATGACACTCTTAATGGAGGTGCTGGTAGCGATTCTCTAGAGGGAGGTACGGGTAATGATACCGCTGATTATTCCACCTCTGCTGCCGCTGTTACTATCGATATTTCCACTTCCAGTTCAACTGGTGTCGGTGGAGATGCTGAGGGAGACACTTTATCAGGGTTTGAGAATATTACTGGCTCTGACTTCGCCGATAGCCTAACTGGCAGCGATGAGGACAACGAGTTAGACGGTAATCTTGGCGATGATACGATTGTCGCTGGGTTGGGTAACGACTTGCTCATCGGCGATAGCGGCGACGATTCTCTTGTTGGAGGACTGGGAAATGATACTCTTATTGGAGGTGGAGATAGCGATACTTTAATTGGAGTTGACTCAACCGCGATCGCACCAGGACAAGGGGAAATTGATCACCTGTATGGACAAACTGGGTCGGGAAATGTCTTTGTTCTGGGAGCAGATGGCACCGTCTACTACGATGACGGGAATGATGCTGCCAACGGTCAGGAGGATTATGCTCTCATCTATGGGTTTACCGATGACGGCGAAAATACTATTCGTTTGGCATCTGGCTTTACTTATTACCTAGCTGAAATTGCGGACGGAAGTTTTGCAAGCTTAACAGGTTTATACGTCGAAACGAACGGAATTAGCGGGTTTGGGGAGACAGATGAGCTAATTGCCGTGGTGACTTCTGATGCTCCCGATCTGCCTCTGGAAATTTTAGTCACAGGTACAGGGGACTTTGATTATATGGGCGATTCCAGCCAAGTAGCCCTAGCTGCTGAAGAAGGAGTAATCACCGATCCTGTTTATGACAACGAAGTCACGGGATCGACTGCCAACGATTATCTCAGAGGAACAGCCTATAACGATAGTATCAGTGGAGAGGAGGGCAATGATAGACTGCTTGGTTACGATGGAACCGACTTCCTCGATGGCGGTTCAGGTAATGATCGCCTCTATGGTCATGATGGAGAAGACACTCTAGAAGGAGGATCAGGCAACGATCTGCTATATGGCGGAAATGATGCTGACTTACTCAAAGGAGGAGAAGCCAACGACACCATCATCGGCGGTTCGGGAGACGATACTATCATTGGTGTTGATGAAAACTCGTCAACCGCAGGAAGAGGAGAAATTGATTTTCTTCGAGGACAGAGTGGCGCCAATATCTTCGTTCTAGGAGCAAATAATCAGGTCTACTATGACGATGGAGATAATACCAGTAACGGTCAAACTGACTTTGCGCGAATTATTGACTTCGACGAAACTGAAGACTCTATTCAACTAGCTAGCGGACATACATACTTCTTAGCCACAGCGCCATCGGACATTGGTACTGGTGCTGGTTATGCTGGAGTGTTCCTCGATAGTAATGGCGATGGTGTTTTCGACAGTGAGGATGAATTAATCGCGGTACTGTTCGGAGTCGATGCTCCCGATGTGGTAGAGGAAATTACAGGTTTAACTTTAGGATATGTTTTTGACGATGAGGATTAATCTGACGATATCTTGCGGAAATCAGGGATTTTTCTGATATCAAATCCAGCCTTGACAAGTTAGTAGTGGTAGAGATTAAGCACCTTGTTTAGTCTTTACCACTTTTTCTATTATCTTGTTGCGATCAAGCACTATTTAGATGCGATCGCAATTCACAAGTCAACAACTTCTTACCATAAATAATCGACAACCAGAAGAGCAATGAAAATTTTTTTCCTCGTCTTAGGAACTCGCGGTGACGTAGAGATTTTTTTGAAGCTGGCTCGCGAGTTACACCAACGAGGACATAATATTATTTTTGGAACGTCGCTATTTTACAGAGAAAGAGTTCAAGCAGCTAATTTAAAATGGTTTCCCATTGGTGATGGTTCTCATAGCGATCTGCTAACGCTTTTACAGTCTTTGGCAAAGGTAGAAGACAAGCTCCGACGCTCTCAAATATATGGCAAACGCTGGCTTAAATCGGAACTGGCAAAAGCCAAAAAACAGATTTCTTACGTTGGAACTGGAGCAGATTATTTTATTAGCAATCTTCATGTGGGACTAACAAGATTTGGAGAAATCATTCCTGGTGCTGCTATTTGTTACGACCCCCCACAATCGTTAGAGATTCTCCAAGATTTTGAGCAATACTGCGGAAAAGTGATCAATATAGTAGCGATGAACCGAGAGCTACTAGATCCTCAGCATCTATGGAAAAAGAACTTTTATTTCACTGGTTTTTGGCTCGACCCCCCTGTCCAAACTTGGAATCCGCCCCCTGACCTGCAAGCTTTTCTCGCTTCTGGTTCCCCCATAATTTTGACGATGGGTTCGATGGTTATGTTTGATGCCCAGCAACTGATTGAGGTTTTTATCAAAGCACTAGAGCAATTGCAGCAGCGAGGAATTATTATCGGTGGTTGGTCTAATATATCCACTCCCATTCGGTCGGAAAAAGTCTATTATGCTTCAGACATTCCCTATAGTTGGTTATTTCCCCAAGCAGCTTGTGTAGTTCATCATGGCGGGGTAGGAACGATCGCAGAGGTTTTACGAGCGGGAACAGCGTCAATTATTCTACCTCAAGTTTTATGTCAGTCAGATTTTGCTAACATCTTGATGCGAGAAAACTTAGCGACTGGCAGTTTTGAAGTTAAAACGCTGCACCCTGAAGATTTAGCGATCGCTATCCACGCAGCTCTTAGTGAGCCTAAGGTCAATCGAAGTACCCGTCACTGGCAAAGCATTATTCAGGGTGAATCAGGGGTGAAAGCTGCTGCTAGTTTGGTAGAGGAACACTGGCAGAAATTGCAGAATTGCCAGAGTTGAGCCAAGATGGACAAACTCTTTCGTTGTGGATGAGATGGAAGTATTTACTTTTGAAGTCTACTCAATTTTTACTATATGCAAGCTAGCCGCCCTCGTCTACCTAAAATTACTCAAGGTAAAAACGATCTGTTAGTTACCGCTACAGGACAACAGTATATCGATCTATTTTCAGCTAATGGTGCTGTTTGGCTGGGACACTGCCATCCAGCAATAGTGGATGGGGTAAAGGAACAACTGGACAATATTTGGCTAACGGGCGCACTGGGAACCCCAATTCACGACCAGGCGTTACAGCTTTTATCAACCTTTTTCCCTGAAACCCATCAAGTGTCTGGCATCTATTCGACTGGAATGGAAGCAGCGGAGTTTGCGATTCGCGTTGCCCGTGCCAGTACTCAGCGTAATGGTTTAATAGGATTTGAAGGCTGTATGCACGGAAAATCATTGGCAACAGCTTATTTAGGCTGGAATAATCGCGATCGCTTAGAAATTCCGTTTATTTATCGCTTACCTTTTGTGTCTTGTTGCCAAGAAGCTGAAATTATTGAACAACTGGAAGCTGTCTTAAAGCAAAGAGCGATCGCAGCAGTTTTAATTGAACCTTTTCAGGCATCAGCAGGCGGTCACAGAGCATCTGATAATTTTTATCAAACCCTTTACCGTCTGTGTCAGCAATATCAAACCCTGCTGATTTTTGATGAGATTTTGACTGGTTTCTATCGTCAGGGATCGCCGTTCTTTTTCTCTGGGTTAGGATTTGTACCAGATATCATTTTGTTGGGTAAGTCCATAGGCAATGGCTTTCCTGCTTCGGCAGTCGTTGTCAATCGCCAGTATCCAATTGAACCCAAAATGCTACCAGGAAGTACGTTTTCTAATAATCCTCTAGCAGCAGCAGCGATTGTTGCCACGCTAAAACAGATGAAGAGTCAAGATATTTTAAAAAAAGTGGAACTTATTCACCGCCTAATTACTAAGTCTCTTCAAGATTTAACAGGGCTAGGTGTTGCAGTACACGGAGAGGGAACTCTTTGGGTCTTGGAATTACCAGAAGATCTTGATGTTGAGGCAATAATTAACAACATTTATCAACGAGGTGTCATCGTTAATCATACTCGAAATCTAATTCGCCTTTTGCCAGCAGTTACCATCAAGCTACAGCATCTTGAAACCGCCTGTGGTATCATTCTAGATGAGTTAAAGAAGGCTGATGGGCAAGGAAGAACCCCTGCGTAGAATTTGCTCGCCAGAATATTGGGCTTCTTGTTTATTGCTCGTTTTACAGTATCTTTACTAACGGTAATTCCCCATTCTTGTTTAATCTTACTGATGATGATCTGTTGGGAATTATTATGACATTGTCCCAACCATAGCTTGACTTTCTCTTTTTGTTGATTGTCGAGAATTTCTTTTCTACCCCGACCAACTCGATCATATAATCCAACTAATTTGAGCTGAGACCAGTTATTTTTCCAGTTATAAACAGTTTTACGGCTTACACCTAAAATTTGGCTGATCTCTCCCAGTAAACCCTGACTGGCATTCATGAGGGGCTGCGTGCTGAATTTAGTTCAGCATTTTAAATGCCCCGTCCCATCACTTTTAGAGAGGGTCTTCTGCCAGAGGGAAGATAATAAGATTCTGAATAACTAAATATGTTGCTGTACCATTAATGGCAAGATTTGAGTATTTTGAGTCAAACTGGTATTGGTTTCAATTATTATACTTATAAGTCAAAAGCGATAAGCTCACGACATAGCTGAGTCTGACGACTTGCAACCCAATCGCAACCGCTACGCTCTACTAGACTTTAATAATTGCTTTAGAGCAATGTTTATGACTATAAAAAAATTAATTGACTTTATTAATCATCATACAAATAATGATGTTACTTATTCTAATGAACCTTGGGGAAAAGATGTCTCAAAGAATATATCCTGTGCTTGTGGCGCAGCTTCCCATGATCGAATTGAAGAAGTTATTAAATTAATACGCTCGTTTTCTGGTCGCGATTGGTTGGCTTTACGCACAGATTTGAATTTGAAGGAAAAAAGTAATTTTTGGGTTGAGTGTTTAATCTATCTTCTCGATGAAGCATATACAGAAGAGGCACGACAAATGATAATTTATATCGCATTAAATGGTACAGAGGATAATTTCTTTGATGCAATGAAATATATTCAGAGTTTTAGGCGAGATGTCTCAATATATACTTGGTTGAAGCTTAAAAATCGTGCTTCTGAAATATCGAGGAGTAATTGAATCTTTAATAAAAAGTAGCAAATGTCCTAACCAAAAGATGTAATGCTATAATTCGATTGCTATATTTTTTTACTGATTTGCGATCGCTTGACCTGCTATCCAAGAGGTTGTCCAGGCACTTTGAAAGTTAAATCCTCCTGTCACTCCATCAATATCTAATATTTCTCCTGCAAAATAAAGTCCAGGACATTTTTTACTTTCCATAGTTTTAAAGTTGACTTCTTTTAAGCTGATGCCACCACAGGTAACAAACTCATCTTTAAATACTCCCTTGCCCTTAATTTCATATTGACCCTGGATAATTTCTGCTGCTAATTTGTTTAATTCTTTTTTACTAATTTCTGACCAGACTTTTTCTGGTTTGATTCCTACATATTTAACCAAACTTTGCCAAAGACGTTTAGGCAAATTAACAGGACAGTAATTGATACTCTTTTTCTTAGGGTTAGTTTGCTTTTCCTGGCTCAAGATTTGTTTAAGTTGTTCCTGATTGTATTCAGGTAGCCAGTTAATCTGTAGCGGTGAACGATATTTAAGCTGGGCTAAAAATCTGGCACCCCAGGCAGATAACTTAAGGATTGCTGGACCACTAACTCCCCAGTGAGTTATGAGCAATGCCCCCGTTTGTTCAAGCTTATGCTTACCTGTGCCTAACCTAACCTGCGCCTGATTAACGCTGACACCAGCCAAACCCTGAAGTCGCTCATCTTTAATATTAAACGTAAACAAAGAAGGCACTGCCGATTCAATTTTGTGTCCCAGATTTTTTGCCCAACGGTAACCCAGAGGATTGCTTCCTGTGGCAATCAACAGGCGATCGCATTTTAGAACTCGTTCATTTTTAAGTTCTATCTGAAAATAACTTTGATTGTGTTCATCAAACAACTGCTTAACTGTTTTAACTCCCACCCCAGTGCGTAAATCAACTCCTACTTTATGGGCAGCCTGCATCAGACAATCAATAATAGTTACCGAACTGTTAGTAACGGGAAACATTCTACCGTCAGCTTCGGTTTTGAGCTTGACCCCACGGGATTGATACCACTGAACCGTATCTTGGGAACCGAAGCGGGTAAACGCACCCCGCAAAGCTTTTCCACCACGAGGATAGCTGTCTACCAACCGCGCCGCATCAAAACAGTTATGGGTGACATTACATCTACCACCACCTGATATTTGCACCTTAGAAAGAGGCTTACGCCCCGCCTCAATCAAAGTGACCTTGAGTTTAGGATTTGCTTCAGCACAGGCGATCGCGCCAAAAAAACCCGCAGCACCACCGCCAATAACAATTACGTTCAAATTTTTCTGGTTATATCTTGGATCACTTAAAGCTTAGTCAACTTTTACCCAAAAATAAAGGATTGACATA
>JBCCDL010000251.1:0-7772 GCA_039030815.1 Cyanobacteria bacterium P01_A01_bin.83
ATTAGAGCGTTAGGTTTTCCTGCTCCTGCTACCTATAATAAATATGCTCAATTAACTTCCATTAGCGAACCTGATGATGTTCTCAATGCTCAGGAAATGATTCAGCAATTGGTCAAGGATCAAGAAACTATTGTCTGTACTGCTCGCTCAATTTTCCCTGTTGCTGATGAAGCCAACGATGAGCCGACAGCTGATCTGCTGACACAGCGGATGCAGCTACACGAGAAAAATGCCTGGATGTTACGCAGTCTCCTAGAATAACGCGCTTTGGGGACTATCTTATATGAAATCCCCAAAATAATGATACAAATCAGGTGACGAGGTGACAAGGAGACGCTACGCAGGTAGCAAATCTTTCCCCAAGTCCCCAAGTCCCCAAGTCCCCCATGTGTAGCAAACATGATCGTATTTCATATTAGTTTAACTCCTGGTTTAGAGAGCCAGGAGCTTTGTTGTGCTAAGCTGTAATACCAAATCAATAAATGTTTGCGACACATAAATAATCTCAAGCAGGGTGGGCATTGCCCACCTTACGAATTATCTGTTGTATTCTTTTTTCTATTTGGTATAAGTTGCCCAAGATTTATTTAGTTTGCCATAGTTACCAGAACATTAAAATAAACCTAACCCTCTATAATACCATCCCAATTAATTTTCAATCACGTTCAGTTTTCGTCAGTTTTTAAGATAACTTTTTGTAATTTTGCACACATAGATTTTTCGATTCTGGCAAATATTATATTTCTTAACAATCATCAATTGATTTTTTTCTCTGCTTAATTATTGTCAGCAAGACGAAGCACACACCATTCTCTACACACTTAACTGAGTTCTTTTTTCTAAGTGATTTTACGGCATTGTTACTTAAGTACTTAAGTACATAATGGTCTTATCATACTGTCAATTCTTTATTTAGGCAACTAATCACTACAGCATTTAAATCAGTCGAGCCTTTGTAGCATTGGGCACTTACAGACTAAGCGATCGCTACTGTCTTAATTGACTTTTAACTTACCCAGTTGACAATGAACAGTAATTGATAGTCCACTAGGTAAGGTAATTTGGTTTTTCTGCTGTGGCGAGCAACATCAATATTTTTGGCGCTAAATCACTAGTATGACCGCTTAAAATAAGCTATTACTGCTGTTGGACAATTAATAGTTATTTAACAAATCAGTTGTTTCAACTGACCATCGTTATGTTATCAATAAAGTTAGGAATATGTACTAAAGGGCAACTTGTGTTGTTTTATACTCATAAATTTTTCCGACGAGAGCATATAGCTAACTTAATTTTTAATTTGTGGGCTGGTTTAAAAGGGATTAATCCCTTTTTTGGAGCTTGGCAATTTTGACTGAACAGATTTAACAGCTCGATGGGGCAAGCTGTGGAAACCGCAGCAACCCAATCGTTCAAAGAATAGGCGCGGGACAGCGTCGTAACCCCTTTCGGGTTCAGCAGCTGCTTGTGGGGGAAACTCCTATAAAAGGACTTATCCCCATGTGCGCACCTTTCTGCAAGGAAACGCTCAACAAGACATGGTTGACAAAGAGCTTGTCTCCATCTGACCCGACCGTTCCCGCCCGATGAAGGTAATAAAAAATAATTAACCACCTAAATCATGAGAGGTTTAACCTGTGGCTAAAAGAAGACGTAGAGGAGTAGTTCTAACCCCCGAGGGATTAGAGAAATTTCAAGTTGCTCGATTAAAGCATGAGGCAGAGGAAAACTATGGTGAACGTTACACCTATGAAAAGCTCAGTGAGCTAACCTATCTTGATATTCATACCATTAAGCGAGTTATTGAGTGTCAGGAGGGTGTAGATAAGCGGACTTTAGAGCGCTTATTTATTAGCTTCAACATCGAACTGTTATCAAGCTGCTTTACCAAGCCCAACCCTCACCGACGGCAACATTGGGGAGATGCGATGTGTGTCTCCACCTTTTTTGGGCGCACTGAGGAGCTAACCACCCTCGAAAGTTGGTTGCTCAAGGAGCGTTGCCGCGTGATTACCGTTCTAGGTATGGGAGGCATGGGTAAAACTTGTTTAACAGTCAAGTTAGCCAAGGACATTCAAGGACGTTTTGACATGGTGATGTGGTGTAGTCTAAGGGACGCCCCCCCCGCAACGGATGTTATCACCAGAATTATTGAGTTTTTGTCTGATGAGAAAGATATTGCAGCACAATTGCCCGAAAGCATAGCAGGAAAAACCAGCAAGCTAATTGAGTATTTACGGGCATCAAGATGTTTGATCCTGTTAGACAACATGGAGTCGCTGCTGTGTGATAGTCAGCGGGCGGGAATATTCCGCGAGGGCTACGAAGATTATGGAGATCTGCTGCTGCGCCTTGGGGAAACAGAGCATCTTAGTAGCGTTATTGTCACTACCCGAGAAAAACCTAGAGAAGTTGCATATTTGGAGGGAGAAGGGCTACCTGTTCGTACCTTCCGTATTCAGGGTTTGGGGGAAGAGGCAGGAGAATCCATCCTCAAGCTCAAAAAGTTACAGGGTGATAAGTTAGCATATCATTCTCTGATTGAGTATTACGATGGCAATGCTCTGGCTCTTAAGGTAGTTGCCACTACCATTCAGGAGCTATTTGGGGGGGACATCAAAGAGTTTCTCAATCACGAAACGGCAGTATTTGGTGATATTCGCGACCTCCTAGAACAGCAGTTTAATCGTCTTACTGACCTAGAGCAAGAAATGGTCTACTGGTTAGCCATTAATCGCGAACCCTTGACCATCGCCCAGGTAAGGGAAGATATGGTAACAAAGGTATCAAAGCTAAAAATCATCGAAGCATTAGAGTCCCTCTCTCGCCGTTCCCTAGTCGAGCGGGATCAAACTAGCTTTACCCTACAAAACGTGGTCATGGAATACGTCATCTGCCGTTTCATCCTCCGCGTTTGTGATGAATTAATTAACTTCGACCTTAAGCTTTTCCGCTATCACGCCGTAATCAAAGCCACCGCTAAAGATTATGTGCGAGAAACTCAAATTAGGCTAATCCTAGAGCCACTTTTAGAAGAGTTGGAGGCTGAGTATAAAAGCAAAGACAATGTGATTAACCAATTAAAGGAGGTTCTGTCATTCCTACGAAAAAACTTCCCGTCTGAAGCATGTTACGGCGGTGGCAATCTGATTAATATGCTTTGTCATATGGAGGCTGATTTTACAGGCTGCGATTTTTCCAAGTTGTCAATCTGGCAAGCTGATTTTCGTAACTCATGTTTTCATGATGTGAATTTGTCTAATTGCAATTTGTCTAAGTCGGTGTTTGCTGAAACTTTTGGTGGTGTTTTATCGGTTGCTTTTAGTCCTGATGGTAAATTATTAGCCAAAGGTGATATGAATGGCGAAATTCGTTTATATAGAGTCAGTGATTGGCAACAAGTTTCCTTTTTTAAAGGTCATGGTGACTGGGTAACATCAATCGCTTTCAATCCAAGTAGCACTATACTTGCTACTGCTAGCTTGGACAAAAAAGTCAAATTGTGGGCTCTTGAAGATAGTAAACTTCTCCAAGAACTTCATGGTCATAGTAACTCTGTAGAGTCAGTTGTGTTCAGTTCTGATGGGAAACTGCTAGCTAGTGGCAGTGATGACTACACAGTAAAAATTTGGAATGTTGCTACTAGCGAAGAAATAAAGACTCTACAAGAAAACGATATGGTTCGTGCTGTTTCGTTTAGTCCCAACAGTGAAATGTTGTTTAGTGGTAGTCTTGATAAGTCAGTCAAACTTTGGAATATTAGTAGCGGAGAATGTGTAAAAAAATTTGTAGGACATAACGATGGTATTTGGGCTATTGCTATTAGTTCAGATGGTCAAATATTAGCAAGTGCTAGTAGCGACCAAAGTATTAGATTGTGGAATGTTGAATCTGGAAAATGTTTCAACAATCTTAAAGGGCATAAAGATTCAGTATGGTCTGTGGCAATAAATGCCGATAACAAAATCCTAGCCAGTGGTAGTTGGGATAGAACAGTCAAATTATGGGATCTATATACGGGCAAATGTCTCAAAAATTTTGAAGGGCATAGTAGTTTAGTTAGAGCTATTACGTTTAGCCCTAATAGTGAATTACTAATAAGTGGTAGTGACGACCAAACATTGAAGCTATGGAATTTAAAAACCAAAAGTTGTTTGAGAACTTTTCAAGGACATAGTGATAGCTCTTGGTCTATCTCGATTTGTTCAGATAATCAAACATTGGTTAGTAGTGGTGATAACGCATCTGTAAAGCTATGGGACATTCATACTGCTCAATGCATAAAAGCTTTTAAAGGACACACAAATACGGTTCGAGCCGTTGCTTTTAGTCCTGACGGAAATACTATTGCTAGTGGCAGCGATGACCATATAATAAGATTATGGAATCGAAATACAGGACAGTCAAAAATTCTTAATCAGCATACTAGCTGGGTTTGGTCAGTAGCATTCAGTCCTGACGGGAAACTTTTTGCCAGCGGTAGCAGTGATCAAACCTTAAAAATATGGAACATTGAGAATAGTCAATGTATCAAAACTTTAAACGAAGAAGGACATAGTATTTTGTCTATATCCTTTAGCCCTAACGGAAAGCTAATTGTGACAAGCAGTGCAGATCATACGGTAAAAGTATGGAATATTAGTGCTGGTAAATGCGTTAAAACTCTTAAGGGTCATGAGGGATGGGTCTGGTCAGTTACTTTTAGCCCTGATGGGAAAAACATAAGTAGTGGTAGTCTTGATGGAACAATCCGATTATGGGATATTGAGACTGGCAAATGTCTGAGAATTTTACAAGAACACAAAGGCTGGTTATGGTCTGTGGCTTTTAGCCCAAGTGGAAAGATGCTTGCTAGTGGTAGTGCTGATCGAACAATAAAATTGTGGAATGTCAACAATGGTGAATGTTTCACAACCTTAAAGGGTCATGAAAGCGGAATTTTATCCGTTATATTTGACTATAAAGGTCATTACGTAATAAGCAGTAGTGAAGACGAAACCATTCGATTTTGGGATATATCGACAGGGGAGTGTACTAAAATAATAAGAAGTAAAAAACCTTATGAAAAAATGCTAATAGAGGGGACTAAAGGTTTGACAGAATCAAGAATTGATGCTCTTAAATCTTTAGGCGCAGTAGCACTATCGAAAGATAAAGTTCAAATACAAAGTTAATTGAAAATTTGGAACAAGTGTACTTCAGTAAACTGGAGTTTTTACTCCAGTTTTTCTGTAAATTGTTCTTTGCAAAGTAATTAACCACAATTAATCAAACGTCAGTTCGGGATAAGACAATTGACTGGTTAGGTTAGCTATTAGCGAATGCAAGCACCCCAAATGAAGCCAGCGCCAGTAATTAAACCAAAAAATTCTCGGTTAAGAGTGCTTGTTCAATCAAGGTTTCAGCTTCAACCGAACTCACGTTAATCAAAGCAAATTCTATTATATGAACTAGCTTTTCTATACAAACTATCAGCCAGTACTAATACTAAATCCTGCTCTCAAAACCCACTTATTTATACTAAAAATGTACAATGGGCACAAAAAAATTTTGAGCGGCTATTATGCTAATAACTACCCAAAATTTTTTAATGGTCTTAATCCAAACTGAAGTTAGCAAGTAGCCAGTTCACGATTTGAAGCATCTGCCCCAACTAGATTAGGCATGTTAATGTCAGGAGCAGCACCAAGCGCCACATCACCCCAGCGCATGACTGTTGCTGCAGCAGTAGAAGAGCCACCAATACTGAACAAGAGAATTAAACTATTCTTTTTAATTTTACCTAGCTTGGCAGCATAGTAAAGATTAGCTATAGGAAGCACAGCCCCAATATTACCATAATAAGGATACATATCTAGCGTCTGGTTGCAATCAATACTTAAAGTAGCTATAAACAGCTTGGCAAACCAGGCAAGAGGAGTACTAACAACAAAAAAATCGATTTGTTTAAGAGTTATCCCAGCATTATTAATAGCACCTTCACATGATTCACGAATAAATTTGGCACTATTATTGCGAATAAGCTGACTCATTTTTTTACTTGCCCGTAAACAAACTCGGGGATTACCATCTTCATCTTCTATTAGTGAATAAGAATAAGCATCATTTGTAATTGCAGTATTAATTACGTTTGTGGAGATAATTCCATGATCTTTTGCCAAGGAGCTACTAATTAAAAATGCACCAGCTCCGTCTCCAGCAATCCATGAAAGGCTATCATTTTCTCCCCCAAGATTACGAGAATATGTACATGACACTACTACTAAGACGTTTTCATATTCTCCTGATTTAACCAATGCACAAGCTGTTTGAAGCCCGATTAAAGCACCCGATTGAATTGATTCGATATTCCAAGCAGGACAATTTAATCCTAAGGTGTTAACTAGTAAAGAGGCGTTTCCAACAGCAACTTGTTCAGGAAACATCGATGCAACAAGCATCAAATCGATATCTTCTGGCGCAAATTTCCCTGCGCTTATAGCTTTGTTAGCTGCGCGCGTTTCTAAAGTAAGAGATGATTCATCTGAATCTAGTACATATCTTTCTACAGTTCCTCTAAAAGGATCAGACAGATAAGGTTTCATTACTCTATCAAAATTTCTACTGTTTGATGTTGATTGATTAATAGAAAAAACTTGTGCTAAGGTTTCGTATTCAGCTTGAGCCACTTTCTGAGGATACTTACTTTTATAATAGCTGTTGGTACGTTTGATGCGAGGAAAGCTAATAGCTAAAGATCTGATACCTACTTGTTGAGATACTTTCACTTAATCATCTCCCTAATTATTTTTGACTTTTTTGTAATACATTATTATTTATGCTGTGAGTATGTTTATTAAGAATTTAAACTGCTAATACGCGCTCCGATTGGCGCGGGATGTGAAGAATTGAGCGCAATATCAATTACAAACGGTTTTGTTGATGTCATTGCTTTTTCTAGTGCCATCTGGATGTCTAATTCTCTTTCGACGCGAACACCATCTGCTCCCATACCACGAGCAATTTGAACAAAATTTGTCTGGGGAATTGCTGCATCTATGCCCTGTAAACCAAGCATTGACATACCTTGATTACACATGTTGTAATATCCATCATTAAGAACAATCCAAACAGCAGGAATCTGATATCGTACCGCTGTGCTAATTTCGTTGTTCATTAGCATTGCGCCATCACCAACAATAGCAACTGCTTTATCTTTATGGGCAAGAGCAGCTCCGATAACTCCAGTTACAAAATTTCCGATACTGGCAAATCCTGTACTAACTCGAATACGTTCTGATTTAGTAAAACGTAATTTATTTATTACCCAGGCAAATGAGTTTCCCGCTTCTGCCATGATTTTTGCATTGGTGCCTTCGACAATTATTCGTTGGATAACATTCATCAATACTTCAGGACGCACTGGTTGAGTATTATCTGGGTTAATAGTTGTGCGCTGAGGTCGCGGAAATTCTGCTTTATTTATTGGCTGTAGATCTTTTGGAAAGTATTTTAGTAAAGCTGTAACAAACTCTCCAATATCTGACTGAATTCCCCAGGTATCAACTTCTGGATAGGCTGTTCCTGGTACTTCAGGATCAATATCTACGTGAATAAAACCTTTGTTAGGAATCATTTGCGGATTCCAGAAAGAGGTAAATTCTCCTAAGCGAGTTCCCAAAACTAGAGTAAAGTTAGGGCGTTGCTGCTGCATGTATTCTAGTACTGATTCGTGTCCCGCAAATCCAGTTACACCAACATACTGCGGATGATCTTCAGGAAAGATTCCTTTA
>JBCCDL010000252.1:0-7757 GCA_039030815.1 Cyanobacteria bacterium P01_A01_bin.83
ACAAAAACCTTTGATTGATGCAGGCAAACTTAATGGTCATGGATTTAACGGTACTGACGGTTGTGGGGGAGTATTTTATGTTTCTGGGGCAGGTAATTATGTATCGGCATCAGTATCCATTGCCTGCGCGCTCTATTTTTTGACTAACGGAAAAAACTTTCCCCTCTGGGTCAGAGTCACTGCAATATTAGCCGCGTTCTGGCAATTATTATTTTCTGATTCTAAGCAGTTAGTCTTAGCCTATTCTTTGGCTTGGGTGCTTTTGATTGTGTTCAATTTCCAAGATATCGGCAAAACGATCAAGTTGCTGTTGGGAATTATGATTACGGGATTTGCCTTTTATTGGTGTGTGCAAAATTTAGAGGCATTTAGTGCCTTTACTGCTTGGGCTAGGTCAGATTTATACGGCGAGGGCGGGGATGCTTGGTTTACTAAATTTTATTCGGTTAAAGCTATTCTGGCTGAATTTGACTCTCCATTAAATTGGTTGTTTGGTTTAGGTCCTGGTCATACGGTAAGTCGATTAGGAGCTTGGTTTATGCAGGACTACCAGTGGATACTTGAACCTTTGGGAGCAACCACTACTTCTATTGGCATCCAGTCTAGAGAGTTTATCAACAGTTTCTGGTTAGCCTACAGTTCTAGTTTGTTTAGTCCTATCTTCGGCTGGGCTGGAATATGGGGAGATATTGGGTTGGTCGGTTTAAGCGCATATATCTATTTAGCTTATCTAATTTGGCGTAATTTTGGTCTAGATAATTCTTTAAAAATCACTCTCTTAACAACTTTGATTTTAGGGTTTATCTTTACTCAGATTGAAGAGCCTGGATATATGCTCTCCCTAGCTCTCTTGTTGGGGTTGGCATGGCAAAAGAAACGATTAAAATTTGAGCAACAACTGACACAATTTTAAAACTTTGTATTTAATTACTTTTATGTCTAATCAACTTATAACTAAAAATAATTCCGAAATAAATAAAACTAGATCAAGCTCAAGAAAACTTCGAGTTTTATTTGTCAGTCATGCTTATGTAGTCGGAGTAAATCAAGGCAAGCTTAAAGCTATTGTTGATACGGGTCAAGTAGAGGTTGCACTTCTGGCTCCTTCTAACTGGCAAGCCTTGGAATGGAATCGTACTATTGAATTAGAAAATCCCTATCCTGAGATTAAAATTTATCCTGCACCTGTTTTATTTTCAGGTAGAGTTGGCGCACATATTTACAATCCCTGGAAAATTCGTCAGGTTATCCAAGATTTTGAGCCTGATGTAATTCAAGTGGAAGAAGAAATTTTTTCCCTATGTGCTTTGGAAGTTGCTTTCTGGGCAAGAATCTTTAAAAAGCCTGTGGTTGTGTTTGGCTGGGAAAATCAATTACGCTCTTTATCTGCTTTCCGTCGCTGGGTGCGTGATTTTGTCATGAACTCCACTGATCTATACCTCGCTGGTAATCAAGATGGTGCGGAAGTGATGCAAACTTGGAATTTTCCTGGTCAACTTGAGATTATGCCTCAAATGGGTGTTGATACTAATTTATTTACTCCAGATCAAAGAGAACAACAAGATAAGTTTACGATTGGCTTTCTGGGTCGAATAGCGCCTGAAAAGGGACTTGATATCTTATTCACTGCTGCAAGCCATCTCAAACAACAAGACTTGGACTTTCAAGTAACCCTTTGTGGTTCGGGTGAAAGTGAAAAAGATCTGCGCCAACAAGCTGAACAACAATTGATTTCTGACTATGTATTTTGGCGAGGTGCGGTCAAACATGAAGCAGCGCCAGTTGAATTGGGAAAATTTGATGTTTTGGTGCTTCCTTCTCGTTCTATTGCTACCTGGAAAGAGCAGTTTGGTCACGTAATTATTGAAGCGATGGCAATGGGAATTCCTGTAATTGGCTCAAGTTGTGGTGAGATTCCTAATGTAATTGGTTGTCAAGATTTAGTTTTTCCTGAGGGCAATCCTGTTGCTCTAGCAGAAATTTTAAAAAGAGCAATAGTTGATCGTAATTGGTACGAGGAAATGGGGAACTATGGAAAAGAGAGGGTAGATCAGTTTTATTCCCACGAAAGAATTGCCCAAAGATTGATTGCTTGGTGGCAAAAATTAACGCTAGTATTGAAGTAGTTTATGAGTAAGGTAACTAGATTAGTCGGTATTGACTTGTGCCGCGCTTTCGCAGCATTTGCTGTGATTTTGGTTCATTCAGGAGACGAAACTTGGGGACTTCCAATAAGCGAGCAGGCAATTTACTTTCGTCATTTATTTTATTATGCTGTACCGTTTTTTTTAGCGGCATTTTTTTATTTTAGTACTAACAAGCTTCCTTTAAATATTGACAAGTTATTTTTGCAGAAAAAACTACAGAGAATCGTTATTCCCTATCTTTTATGGAGCATATTTTATGTAGCTTCTAAAGCCATAAAATTTGTAATAGAACAAGATACAGCTTCCCTGGATCAATTATTATCAGATCCTTGGGCAATTATCTTTTTAGGAGCAGCTTCATATCATTTATACTTTATACCGATTTTATTAGCTGGTACTGTTTTGCTTTATCTAGCAAATTATCTAAACGAGCAGCATAATTTATTACCTTTATTATTAATACTTACAGTTGTTAGCACTACTACCTATCAGCTAACCTTAGTTTTTCATAATGATTTTAACTTAGATTCTTATACAGCATTTCCCAGCTTACTAAATCTATTATCTGAGAACAATATATGCTATCAACCTTTGAGGATAGTTTTAGTATATCTTTCCTGGATAATTAGATGTTCTCCTTATTTCTTTGCAGCTCTTCTAACTCATCAGTCTTTAAAACTATTAGATCAAAAGTGGCTTTATGAAAAAGAAACTATAGTTGCTATATTTTTATTATTTTTACTGATAAATTTTGTTGGCAGCCAATATCTACCAGCAGCGTTAAGCGAAATAATAATTGCTTATAGTTTATTACTGTTTGGTATTACTGTTTCTCAGCATATATATCACGGCGATTTAATTACTAACCTGGGAATATGCTCTTTTGGTATCTACTTAATTCATCCATTTGTTAAAAGCGCCATCGAAATAGTTTTAATTAAACTGCTACCTCAAGCTACTCAAAGCGTATCTGTTGTATCAATGTTAATTTACGCAATATCCAGTTTTCTGATTAGCTGGCTCTGTATTGCAATATTGCATCGTAGTAAGTTGATTACTCAATATACCTAGTAGCTAACAATTAGTTCAAATTCTTAATACTCAAATTTTTAAATTATCTCAGGAGAAAATAAATGCGATTAGCAATCATTAGAAGGGAACCAAAAGTTTCTTTGAGTATGGATGTATATGCCGATAATTTAGTTACTGAATTAAAACAGATTAGACCTGATTGGTCAATTATGGAAATATCGCCTCAACCCTGGAGCGACAATTTAGAAAATTTATGGCATACAGGAAATCCCTTACGAAAATACTATGAACGCTTTTACAATCATCCTCGTACAGTGACTCAGGTGGATGCAGATATATTTCATATTATCGATCATACCGATGCTCATCTTGCTTATGGACTGAAAAAAAGCGGTAAGACGGTAGTAGTTACCTGCCATGATTTAGTGCAATATATTTATCCTGAAATATTAAAAAATGAGGCGATATTTCCTGCTTTTAGCATGGCAGTTTGGCAGTACTGCGTAAAAGGAATTACGGCTGCCGATCGCACGATCGCTATTTCTGAGAATACAGCTAAAGATGTTAACTATTGGTTGAATGTCAAACCAGAAAATATAAAGGTAGTTTCTAATGGAGTAAGTCAAGAATTTAAGCCGATTGATAAAAATATAGCTACTAAATGGAGAGAAAAATATATTAAATCTGATAATGAAATTTGTTTATTACATGTAGGATTAAATCATCATCGTAAAAATATGGAAACAGTTTTACAAGTGGTTAAAGCGATCGCTAATCTTAATATTCCAATTCGCTTATGGAAAGTGGGAGAAGATTTTTATGATGAGCAAAAACAATACATTGAGGAGAATAATATCGCTGATAATATTACTTTGATTAGTAACCCTGATCAAGAGAGTTTAATTAATTTTTATAATGCTGCTGATATTCTTTTGACTCCTTCTCTTTACGAAGGTTTTGGGTTGACTATTTTAGAAGCTATGGCATGTGGCACACCAACAATTACTGCTAACGTTTCTTCTTTACCTGAAGTAGCTGGCGATGCAGCTATTTTAGTAGAACCTACAGACGTGGCAGGAATAACTGAAGCTGTATTGCGTATTTCTCAAGATGCCAATTTCCGCCAAAATCTGATTAATCGTGGTTTAGCAAGAGTTAAAGAGTTCACCTGGAAAAAAACTGCGATTAAAACTGCTGAACTATATGAACAAGTTGTAAGAACAAAAAGCAAAGTATTAGTTTAGTTGTCTCAGCTAGGCTATTTGATTGCTACAGATAAAGCCAATAATTAAAAGCCGAATATTTCAAGTCTTGTCATCAATCAACCAATATTATTACTTATTATATAAATGAAAGTCCTATTATCTGCATATTCTTGTGAGCCAGGAAAAGGTTCTGAACGTGGCGTGGGTTGGAATATTGCTAAAGAAGTTGCCAAATATCATGAAGTTTGGGTCTTAACTCGACCAGATGAAAGTAAAACCGCAATTGAAGCAGAACTAGAACGTAATCCGATTCCTAATCTTCATTTTGTTTATTTTACGCTTCCCTTTTGGCAGGACAGTATGCGTTGGGGACAATCAGGAGCAATGCAACTTCATTATTATCTGTGGCAAATTCAGGCATACTTTGTGGCGCAAAAAATGCATCGCCATATTAATTTTGACATAGCTCATCATGTTACCTTTGTACGTTATTCTGTCCCGAGTTTGCTATCTTTATTACCAATCCCTTTTATCTGGGGTCCTGTTGGCGGTGGAGAGTCAGCTCCAGCAGCATTTTGGACTGATTTCAATAGTAAAAATAAGCTTTACGAATATTTAAGGGAAACATGGCGCAGCATTGGAGAATTAGATCCTTTAACTCGTCTGACTGCTAGAAATAGTACTATTGCCTACGCCACTACTAAAGACACGGCGAAAAAGCTAAGTAAGTTGGGTGCATTGCAGATTAAACAAGCTTCAGAAACAGGTATTTCCCAAGCAGAAATTGAGCGATTAAGTCATTGTCCTCCGCCGACTGATCAGCCAGTAAGGTTTATTAATGTAGCGCGGCTGCTGCATTGGAAAGGCATCTATTTAGGATTGCGTGCTTTTGCCGCAGCAAATTTAACTGATGCTGAATACTGGGTGGTTGGTGATGGTGCCGAACGGGAAAAGCTGGAAAACTTAGCTCAAGAATTAAATATTGCTGAACGAGTAACCTTTTTTGGCTTGTTAGACCGTCAAGAAGTTTTAGAGAAATTAGGACAATGTTCAGCCCTAGTTCATCCTAGCCTGCATGATTCTGGGGGCTGGGTTCCTTTAGAAGCAATGGCATCAGGTAGACCAATTCTGTGTTTGGATTTGGGTGGTCCTGGGGAAACGGTAACACCAGATATTGGAATTAAGGTTCCTGCCCATAACCCTGAACAGGCGGTTAGAGACTTGGCTGAGGCAATGCAAAAGTTAGCTGACAATCCTGATTTGTGCCTTCAGATGGGTCAAATGGGACAACAGCGTATCCGAGAGCAATACAGTTGGTCAGCTAAAGGAAAATGGCTATCTGAGATTTATCAAGAATGTGTTGCTGAATATTCCAGCATTACTAATGTAGATAGTCTAAGTCCAACTCAACATTAAATATTTAGCATTACTCAACTGATTCCTGACATAAGTAAAAGATAAATGCTTATAAACAAACTAAGGGTTTTAATTCTAGGTGCAGGTATTGTTACCAGCTTAAATATATCTGGATGTGAATCAGAGCAATTAAAAAAATCCTCACAACAGATTAATCTCGGCAATAACATTGCTGATTCTCTCAATGTAACGGAAAGAAATAGCGCCTCTGCTCAAACTATAGCAGAAGGTTATTTTGTCTCTCCTCAAGGGTCAGATGATAATCCTGGTGACATTAATCGTCCGTTTAAAACAATTCAAAAATGTGCTGACTTAGTGAAGCCTGGTTCAACCTGCTGGATTAGAAAGGGAACTTATCGCGAGACAGTAACCCCTAAAGTTTCAGGCACTAGTACAGAACCCATTACCTTTGCTGCTTATAAACAAGAACAGGTAACAATTTCAGGCACTGAACTAGTTACCGACTGGTCGCAACATCGCGATTCTATCTACCGTGCCAAAGTTAATTTACCTGTTGACGGTTACAGCGATACAGGATTTTTTGCTAATCAGGTTTTTGTTCAGGGAGAAATGATGCCTGAAGCCCGTGTTCCTAATCTAGATAGTGAACGCGATTTTTTCCGTCCCAACATGTTTGGTGGTGGTTTGGAAAGTTTAGGCAATAGCATTGCCCAAATTAAAAATGATGAGATCCCTAAATTAGCTAATGGCTGGACTGGTGGCAAAGTTTGGACTAATGAATGGTATACCACTCGCACAGGAGAAATAATCAAGGATACAGGCGATAAGTTGCTGGCGGAAATGACCGCCGAGTGGGAGAGAGGAGGATATTGGTTTTATCTTTTTGGCAAATTATAGCTATTGGACGACCAAGGGGAATGGTTTTATGACGGTAGTGATAATAATCTCTATTTTTGGTCAACTAATAACAAAATGCCTACTGCTGTGGAAGTAAAGCAGCGTAATCTAGCATTTGATTTAAGCGATCTTGCTCATATTACCGTTCGCGATATTAATCTTTTTGCCAATACTATCACTACAAGCGATCGCAGTACAGGAGTTCTAATTGATGGGATTCGCGCCAAATATGTTTCTCATCATATGACCCTGCCACCGATACCTGAGTCGGAAAAAGCTTATGAATCTGATGATGCATTGTTTCTAGCTGCTCATGCACACGATACAGGGATTCAACTTAGAGGGAGTAATCATGTTATAAGGAACTCGGTTATCGACTGGAGTTCTGGTAATGGTGTTTTATTAGAAGGTAATGATCATCAAGTTACTAACAACATCATTGTCAATACGAACTACAAGGTATCTTACGCTGCTCCCGTTCGGCTCAATGGCAATGGTCATGAAATTAGCCACAACACCATTAAACGCACTGGTAGAGACGCAATTAGCTGGGATTGGCATACTGCTGGTACGGATGGACGCAACATTGAAATTGCCTATAACGATATCTCAGAGTTTGGCATGCTCAGTACAGATTTAGGAGCAGTTTATGTCTGTTGTCACGTCAACTTAGAGGGTGGTTCAATCCATCACAACTGGATTCGAGATGCTCAAGCTTTTAGTCCTTTTTGGGGTACGCGTGGCATTTATTTAGATATTGAAACCTTTAATAGCACTATTCATCACAACGTTATTTGGAACTTAACAGGTGGCAAAGACAACTACAGTGTCGTAGCTGGTAGCCCTAGAGGATACGACCGTATTTTTAACAACACATTTTTAGGAGAAGTAGAACTTGTCGGTGAGTATATTGAAGCTCGCAACAATATTTTTGCTGCATCCGAAAGTTTTGTGACGAATCAACAATCTAACAATCTTTTTATTGATTCTGAGATTAAATTTACGCGACCACCTAGTAACAAATCTCAGTCAAAATTGCGTTCCATCCCAGACTTTACTCCTCATAAGGATTCCTCAGCAGTTGATGCTGGAATTGAGA
>JBCCDL010000253.1:0-7698 GCA_039030815.1 Cyanobacteria bacterium P01_A01_bin.83
GGATACTTAGTTAAATCCCAAAAAGGACGTGGGGCATCTATTACAGGCTGGAGATAAGGACGTTCTGTACCATCCCAAGTATCGGCAAAGCCTGCGGTCACACCACCTGTAGTTGAGGAATAAAGAGCGTCAATTAGTTCATTTTCATAGGTAAGAACTAAGCCTGAAGTATTGGCGATCGCGCGATCGCTGGTGGGATTGGTATCATTTAAACCGTAATATACTTGGCAGTGAACTGTCGCACAAAGCTGATAGTCATCTACCGCAAATCGTCTGAGATTACGTAGGGCATAGGTACGAGCAATTATGGTTTGGGCGGCAACTGCTTGAGGGGGAGCATTAGCGCCAATTTCATGAGGCACAACCCCTCTTAAATAGGTTTCTAGGGGTACTTCGTTGACCAGGGTAAATTCTCCA
The DNA here is from genome assembly GCA_039030815.1 of Cyanobacteria bacterium P01_A01_bin.83. Lineage (GTDB taxonomy): Bacteria > Cyanobacteriota > Cyanobacteriia > Cyanobacteriales > Xenococcaceae > Waterburya. The sequence goes on from JBCCDL010000253.1 coordinate 418, forward strand.
TGAGCATTGGGCTGAAGCCTCAAACTACCACCATAGAGACGAGCCTCTTGAGGTTTTTTGGTAGTGTTGACCCGAACTAAGTTCTTACTGCTGGTAATTTCTACTTCGTCATAATTATATTTCTGTCCCTCAATTTCCAGAATAATATCAGGCTCTTGATAAAGCACCTCAGTATCTAGATAAGGACTTTCATAGCCATTGGCTTCGAGACTATTGAGCAGCCAGCGACGTACTAAAGGAGTTTGATAGACACCCCTCTTTGCCCATACTTGCCAGCGTCCAGGTTGCGCTACCTCTACCTCAATTCCCAGTTTTTGCCAGGTTTTAGCACTATCTTCAGCAGTTTCAAAAGTAGCGCGATCGCTTAATATAAGTTTTTCCGCTAGCTTTGGTTGAGACAAGCGGTTGGTAGCGACTCGCAGTACTGCCTGTTTTGTTTTAATAGTTGATTGAGATTGACCAGGAAAACTGACTTGGAGTGAGTCCCCAGGAGTGCTGTTAATTGTAACCTGTTCGATTTCTGGCTGACGGTTGTCTGAGGAAGACGCACCCAGGCGTTGAATAATGCCAATTTCCAATTCCAGATCTTGAGTTTTGCCTTCTGCTGCCATAGCAGACTGTAAATTACATAAGCTCCCCCATAAAAAAACACCAAGACAGACCGTTATTCTAAACATGTGACTAACCTCTAAGACTACTGCGGCAATTAGCGAATAAAACGGCTGCGCCGTAGTTATTAGTTATTAGTAGTTAGTAGTTAGTCGTTCAAAACGGCGCGTTGGGCAATCGTCCCCGAAAAAGACGCTTGAAAGCTTCGCTCGTCACGTGTCTTAAACCATGTTTGAACAGGGACACTGTACAGGAGGACACGGATTCTGAGCCAAGCTCAGAATCGTGAGATGTCCGTGCAGTGGGGTATTAGACCCAATTAATAAACTAAATACTAAATACTAAATACTAAAAACTTTAAATCAAAAAAGATAAGAAGCAGTGCTAGACAGTTCTTATCTCTCTATTTACCAACTTAATTAAGCCTCCTCTGACTCGCTTTCAATTAAAATTTCTCCGTTCATCATTTTGGTTGCCGCTTTTAATAAATCCTCTTCAACATAGGGTTTAACAAAGTAACCATTGGCACCCCGAGAAGCAGCTATGTTACGCATTTTCTGCGCTCCGCGAGAAGTTAACATAGCGATTGGTAAAGATGCCAATTTTTCATCTTTTTGTAGTTGGGATAACAACTCCAAGCCGTTCATACGAGGCATTTCAATATCGCAAAAGGCTAGATCGCAATCTAAACCATCACTGAGTTTTTCCCAGGCTTCTTGACCATCTCTGGCTTGCTCTACCCGATAGCCCGCTTTTTTAAAGCTCATAGAAAGGAGTTCGCGAACTGTTACCGAGTCATCAATAATCAAGACTAGCGGTGCATTTTCAAACTCTGTATTAGATTTAACTCGCTTAATGTTGACCGTTGCCGATTTTGCTTCTTTGTTGGCTTGGTTAATTTCAATCAGATGCTGTGCTACATCCATCAAGTCTTTTTCAGTATAAGGCTTGGTTAAGTAGGCTTTAGCTCCCAAATCACTGGCAATCTGACGATGTTTATCGGCACCGCGAGAGGTCAGCATCGCTACAGGTATGGACTTGAGATTACTATCATGATGAAGATTAGACAATAACTCCAAGCCGTTCATGCGAGGCATTTCAATATCGCTAAAGATCATGTCACAAACCAATCCGCCTCGGAGTTTATCCCAAGCTTCTTGACCGTCTCTAGCTTGCTCTACCCGATAACCCAATTTGTTGAAACTCATCGATAACAACTCTCTAACGGTAATTGAATCATCGACTACCAGTACCATTGGTTCTTGCTGAATACTTTCTGCCTGGGCTTGTTTAATTGCTCCTTCCCCAGCCAGGATATTAAAGCCAATCTCAATAGTTCTCTTACCTTGAGCAATTTCAATCAGCTCTAGTACATCACCAATAGGCATAATCGTACCATCACCTAAAACTGTCGCTCCCGCAATACCTGGTGGCTTGGCAATTGGTCCATCAATTTGCTTGATTACAATCTCTTGCTCGGTCTTGATCTCATCTACTTCGACCGCTAATAAATTATCTAAACTACGGAGAATCACCACCGAGACTGTATCGTCATTGTTTTGATTGGCATTATAAATGCCTGTACGACGAATTTGGCGGTTGTAGTTGAGTAAGCCACTCAAAGGTCTTAAAGGCAGTAAGGTGTCCTTCCAGTTAACGCAGCGCACTCCATTGGCATTAGTTTGAATATCATTAGGAAGATATTCTTTAGTATCCTCAACCCCATCAATAGGAAAGGCAATTTTAGTATTGTCATTGACACAGGTTAAAGCTTTACAAATACTGAGAACTAAAGGTAAACGAACAGTAAAGGTCGTCCCCTTGCCAATTTCCGATTCGGTACTGATTGAACCCCGAATTTTTTTGAGGTCGGTATTGACCACATCCATTCCCACACCTCGACCAGCAAAATCGTCTGCCTGATCCTTAGTGCTAAAGCCAGGATGAAACAACAGTTCATATACCTGCTGATCGGATAAAGATTGTGCGGTTGCCCAGGTAATCAAGTTTTTCTCGATCGCCTTTTTCTTGACTACTTCTGGATCGATTCCCGCCCCATCATCTCTAACGGTAATGACGGTTTGGTTTCCTTGGAGAAATGCCCGAATGTAAACATTACCTGCCTCTGGCTTGCCTTTTTTAAGTCTTTCTTCTGGTTTTTCTATCCCGTGAGAAATCGCATTGTTCACTAAGTGAGTCATGGGATTGTAAAGATGTTCCACAATCATTTTATCGATCAGGACATCCTTGCCTTCAACATGAAGCTGGGTTTGTTTTTTCTGCTTACGGGAAATATCTCTAACCGCTCTCGGTAAGCGATCTGCTGTCTGCCCAAATGCCACCATCCGAGAGGAGTTCATTCCATCTTGTAACTGACTAGTTACCTGACGGAAAGTTTGAGCAACCTTGTCAGTTTCGTCTACTACGAACTGAATATCCGATGCCGCTTCTCTAACCCGCACAATCAGTTCGATAATATCTTGAGAAAGTAGATGAAACCCAGTAAAGCGATCCATCTCTAAGGCATCTAATCCTTCTTCTGCTTGTTCTTTAGCCGAACCTGGAACTCCTGCCGCAACCGCCGCATTAGTACGAGATTGGCGGCTAGCCATCAAGGCTCCTTCTAAAAGCGATCGCTCATACATGTCATGCATCTTTGCTCCTGCTTCTCCCAGGGACTGAACATGACCTAAAAGGTTATCTAAAAAGCGCCGTAATCTTTCTTGATCATCTTCTAGACGATTGCGCTTAACTACTAGTTCTCCAATTAGGTTGTTTAGGTTATCTAACTTTCGTACCGAAACCCTCATGGTTTGGTCGAAAGCTTGAGCCTTAACTGGAGATGGGACAGGAGAGGCAATGCTCTGGGAGATAACTGGGTTGGGAGTAGTAACAATTGGGGAACTAGGCGGCTCAATCTGGGGTTCATCTGTTAGTAGTGAATCTAAATCCGTTGCCTCTAGATTAGAGTCCAGTGAGCCTAATATTTCGGACTCATCTAGGCTAACTGCTGGCTCCATCATCAAAGCGTCTAGAGATTCTGGTTCTGAATCCAAGTCCAGTAAACCGTCGAGATCATTGTCTTCTAGTTCATTGAGTGTCTTGATCTCGCCTAAATCTTCAAACTCGCGCGTATATGCGGGCAAGCCCTTTATCTTGCGCCTTTCGGCGGCGCGGGGTCGCTCGTCAAGTTCTAAGGGAGCGGTATCAGTATCTGACAACTCTAGATTGACTGAATCATCTAAAGACAATATCGGCTCGTCTAGATCATCAAGACTTAATTCTGAAATTGGTTCTTCTGTTAATGAACTAATACCATCTAGAGCGTCAAATTCTGGAAGTGGAGTATCAGTATCTGACAACTCTAGATTGACTGAATCATCTAAAGACAATATCGGCTCGTCTAGATCATCAAGACTTGATTCTGAAATTGGTTCTTCTGTTAATGAACCCATATCATCTAGAGCGTCAAATTCTGGAAGTGGAGTATCAGTATCTGACAACTCTAGATTGCCTGAATCATCTAAAGACAATATCGGCTCGTCTAGATCATCAAGACTTGATTCTGAAATTGGTTCTTCTGTTAATGAACTAATACCATCTAGAGCGTCAAATTCTGGAAGTGGAGTATCAGTATCTGACAACTCTAGATTGCCTGAATCATCTAAAGACAATATCGGCTCGTCTAGATCATCAAGACTTAATTCCGAAATTGGTTCCTCGACTAGAGATTCAACCCCTCCCCAATCGTCTATTTCCTCACAATTATCTTGATCCAAGTCGGGTAAACTATCCATATCAGGTTTGAGGGTAACTTCATCTATCCACTCTTGTTGCTGTGGGTCATCAGAAGTTAAATCGTCTATTTCAGATTTTGCCCTTAACTCGCTACCAACATCTACCTCTAAATTTGCCTCAGATTCATCCAGATTTGGTTCAGGTGGATTACGAAAATCCCAATCATCAAGATCTAAGCTAATATCTTTTTTTGGTTGAGATGGAACTTTATGCTCAGATGAGACAATTTCTGCTAAAGCTTCCGCATCATTTTTCGCTGCCGTTTCCACAGAAATAAACTCTGTCACAATTTCAGCATCTTCATTATCATCTGACCATAAATCTGTTAAATCTGACTCTCCCTGATCTATGGCATCTAAGATTTCCAATGACGGATCTAAATTATCATTTGCTTCGATGGGCTTATCTTGACTGTTCATAGTAGTTGGTATTTTGATCGAGTATTGCTTGATAGCTCAAAGGTCGCTGGATTCAAAATCTAGCGCCGCTTTGAGCGTTGCTCAACCTTAAATAAGACAATGGATTTTGGTACTCTTAATTAAAGATGAATGCTAGAGATGAAACAGACATCATTTAATGTTCTAGGTGGAGTTTATAAATAAAAATAAGAAATTATAGATCAACAGGGTTACTGCTCAAGACAAGACATATTGAATTAAATATATTTATCTGAATTATTATAGTTGAGCATACATTTTTAGTTTGCCCAAAAATTAGGGTTAACTAAAGTTTAGTAACAAAAAAATATAGTTTACTACAATTATTCCCTTAACTTACCCTTTTGCTACTTAAATTATGCATTATGTAGAGTTAATGATTATTCGAGCAATTAATGTCACAGTCCACTGCAACCCTCTTGATTTCTTGTCCTGATAGCCCAGGTTTGGTCGCCAAAATTGCTAACTTCATCTATGCCAATGGGGGAAATATCATTCATGCCGATCAGTATACCGATTGCGCTACAAGTTTGTTCCTGATGCGTGTTGAATGGCAACTAGAAGGATTCAACCTACCCCGTGAAGCGATCGCTACTGCCTTTATGGCGATCGCTAAACCTCTTAACGCAACTTGGCAACTTCATTTTTCTGATACTGTACCTCGCATAGCAATTTGGGTAACAAAACAAGATCATTGTCTTTGGGATTTGCTGTGGCGACATCAAGCACGGGAATTACCAGGTAAAATCTCTCTTATTATTAGCAACCATCCACAGCTAGAAAAGATCGCCCAACAGTTCGACCTTGATTTTCATCATTTGCCAATTACCCCAGAAAATAAAGTCGAGCAAGAGGCTAAACAGCTTCAGCTATTAGAGGAATATCAGATTAATTTAGTCGTGTTGGCTAAATACATGCAAATTCTTAGTCCTAATTTAATTAAACAATTTCCTAATATAATTAATATTCATCATTCGTTTTTACCAGCCTTTCCTGGAGCCAAACCCTATCATCGCGCTCATGCTAGAGGAGTCAAGATTATTGGCGCAACTGCTCACTATGTCACTCAGGATCTAGATGAAGGTCCCATCATTGAACAGGAAGTGGTTCGAGTTAACCATCAAGATACTGTCAAGGACTTGATTCGTAAAGGGAAGGATCTCGAACGATTAGTATTATCTCGTGCGGTAAGACTGCATTTGCAAAATCGTGTCTTAGTCTATGACAATAAAACTGTAGTCTTTAATTGATTGCTAGCTGATAAAGTTAGTAATAGATTTAGCTCCTGCTTAAAATCTTAAAAATTATAGTTATTCAATATAGAAACCGTATGAATAAATAGCTCTACCTAAATAAACGCACAATAAAAATTGTCGGATTAAAGAACAACTGTCCCCCAATCCCCAATCCCCAATCCCCAATCCCCATTAATGACCTCTACCAAAAAAACTAAGAAGCGAAGCAGTTTTCGACCCCGTAAGCAGTTTGGTCAACATTGGCTAAGGGATGAGACTGTTTTAGACCAGATTATCAGCGCCGCTAAATTAACCAAAAGCGATCGCCTTCTTGAAATTGGACCAGGTACGGGAAATTTAACGAGTCGATTACTAGCAGAAGTAACGGCATTGGTTGCTGTAGAAATTGATCGCGATTTGTGTAAAAAGCTGGTTCATAAATATGGCGATTACGATAATTTTTTATTGGCACAATCTGACTTTTTAAAGCTAGATTTAGCATCTTTATTACAGAATTTCCCTCGCTTTCAGAATCCAAACAAAGTCGTGGCAAATATTCCTTACAATATTACGGGTCCAATTATTGAAAAACTGCTAGGAAAAATTGATAACCCTGCCCCACAATATTATGAATCGATTGTACTGCTGGTACAAAAAGAAGTAGGAGAACGTTTAGTAGCTGTACCTGGTAGCAAAGCCTATGGTGCATTGTCAATTAGGGTACAGTATTTGGCTGATTGCGAACTAGTTTGTGATGTTCTGGCGAAGTCTTTTTATCCGCCACCAAAAGTTGATTCGGTTGTTATCAAACTAACTCCACGTGAACTAAAAAATCCAGCAAATAATCCTCGACAATTATCAACATTAATCAAATCAGGATTTGCTAGTCGTCGTAAAATGTTGCGCAATAACTTAAAAAGTTTGATTGATATTGATGAATTAAACCAATTATTAGAAAATTTAAACTTTAATCCTCAATGTAGAGCCGAAGATCTAAGTTTAGCAAATTGGATTTTGCTAAGTAATAGTATTAATCTTACAAAGCAAACTATCTAAACCTGAATAAATTAACAGATAATAATTAAATAAATGGCTGTAAGACTGATAATAACCTGTGTAACCTTGAATGGGTATCAGCTAGTTCTAATGTTTCTCATGCCTATCAAAATGGCTTACGACAAGCAAAACTAAGCAATTCTGAC
>JBCCDL010000254.1:0-7675 GCA_039030815.1 Cyanobacteria bacterium P01_A01_bin.83
AGTACGAAAACGTCCCAATTTTATCTCAGAAATTTCGTTAATAAATTTAGAATCTTGTGTTGGCATTTGTGATGTTTTTTGCCTGGAGCAAATCATAGTTAATTTACTCCAGTTGAGTAGTCAACAAGCTGCTATTAATCCAATTCAGGTCAAAGTGAGCAGATTTTTAGCCAAATACCTAGAAATAAAAATCGAATTTAATACCAATCCCATCCCTGCCGAACAGGTATTAAACATTTTTAAACCTTTAGTTGAGGAGGGCTGCTTATCTATTGACAAGATATCTAAAGGGTTCACTGAGCATAGTAGCCCCGATCGCAGTCAGAGGCAGCCCCTCTTCAGCCTGAGTGATTTAAGTCTAACTGTGGTGCATAAATGTGTTGATTTATTGCAGGGAAACATAGAGTTAGCAGCAGGAGAATATAAGATTACTCTCAAAGTAAAACTGCCTTTAGTATTAGTTATATGAAATTCAAAAAAGAACGCTACACATAGGTTTTGTAAGGCGTGACGTGCAGGGGACAGAAGAAATTATGCTCACGACATACCTTACTCATCTGTAGCAAACACGATCGTACTTCATATTAGAAACTAATTTTGATCAAATTGCTTCCAATCATTATTAATTAATTTGTATCGTCAGGGTAATTAGGAGAAGATAAGATGGCAAATCCAGGGTGGTCACTTAGGGAATCGCCTTTTCATGCTGGAGAACTAGCAATTCAAGCAAGATTGAGAATTCAAGACCGTTTAGATCGCCAAGGAAGACGGATGATCCGTGAATATTTGATCGAACAGCATCGCCAGTTTTTCACCCAGCTATCCTACATAATTGTGGGAACAATAGATCGATCGGGTAATCCTTGGGCTTCAATTTTAGTCGGCAAACCAGGATTTATAACTTCTCCTAGCGACCGCTTACTAAAAGTTGCGGCAAAACCTTTAACAGCAGACCCTTTGTTAAATAACTTGGCAGCAGATGTCGACATTGGTTTGTTAGGGATTGAACTAAGTACTCGCCGTCGCAATCGGATTAATGGAACTGTTGATGCGATCGCTGATGCAGGCTTTACCATCAATGTCAAACAAAGTTTTGGCAACTGTCCTCAATATATTCAAGCACGATCATTTGAGTGGCTAGAAGCCTCAAATATAATGTCGCCTCAGGTGGAACAAGTCAATTTCTTTCAGCAGTTAGAACGAAATTTGATTGACCATGCCGATACCTTTTTTATTGCCACTGCATATCAAGATGAGTCGGCAGGGATAGCAAAAGGAATAGATGTTTCCCACAGAGGAGGTAAACCTGGATTTGTGCGGATAAATGATGAGCGAACCCTGACGATACCTGATTTTTCTGGGAACAATCATTTCAATACTCTGGGCAACATCGAGCTGAATCCCTCCACAGGCTTGCTGTTTGTAGATTTTGTCCAAGGCGATTTATTGTATCTTACAGGAAAAGCCCAGATAATTTGGTCAGGAACAGAAATTGGCACATATGCAGGGGCAGAACAGTTAATTAAATTTCAACTAGAAAAAGGATATCTGGTACGGGCAAGCTTACCATTGCGGTGGTCAGATCCTGAATTTTCTCCTTTTTTAGAACAAACTGGTTCCTGGTAGTTGATTAAGACAACGATTTGGGAATTATTCAAAATTTTTGTCATTATATTTATTGCCATTAATTAAATTGTTTTCTAAACTAATTTAAATTTTATCATCTCCATTGAAGGCAATAATTTTATCCTCTATAAGCATATATGGTAAAAAATGCTTGGATTATCAATTGTTTTATTCTGCAATATAATTTAAATTTGTGTAAAAATATCATCTTATTTTCATAGTTTTTACAATCATAATTTATAGATAAAAATGAATTATGAGTAACCATATTTACTAAATATTTTTTAAGGTAAGCAGTTTTTAACATCAGCTACAGCATTTAAAGCAGTTGAAATTTCGCCTGAGATAAAACACTAAATTTCAAATAGCATCTTTTCCTAATAGAGGAAAGAATAAACCGTCTCTCCTGTATGAGAAATTTAGAGAGGTGAGGAATTTTGAATTGTATCCCCTTAAAGTTCTTGAGCGGAGAGAACTTGGAGACATTTTGTTACTGGAGAATCGCGGGGGATGATTAACAGTCAACTAGACTATGTTTTAACTTTATAAAACTTTTTAACCTGATAACATTTTAGGAATAGGATCTAAAGACTTTATGAATTTATTAACCTATTTTATTAAACGCTTAGAATAAGTGTTATTAATTTTAAGTATGAGAACTAAATAGCGCGATCGCAATATCAAGATATGGTTTTAATTTGTACTTTAGAACATTTAAAACGACTGTTATGGTTATGTTAAATATTGACTATCTTGTTGTTCAATATCATATCTAAACTTGCCACTGTCGCTTTAAAATAGCCTTTGCCGTTAATATGAATTAAGCTCAACATCTATCTGTAAATAGACCCTGATACATTGGTTGCGTTTGTAATTATTAGTTCGAGATTGACTAACATCAAACAAATTAAATAACAGAGGGACTGACGATGGCTATTAACTTTAATCTAGCTGGTTCTTTCAATGGAGTTGAAGGAGAAGGACAAGTTCTAAATAACCCAACTTCTATTCAATTTGGATCAGACGGGCGACTATATGTTACTGAACAAAATGGAACAATTAATGCTTTTACAGTAGAAATTCAAGATGATGAGTATGTAGCTACAGCAAACGAAGAGCTGAGACTGCCTAACGGTGCAGAAGTAATAAGATCAATTCAAAATCACAATGATGATGGTTCATCCAGTGACGAGAGCGATCGCCAGGTGACGGGACTTGTGGTTACTGGTACTGCCGAAAACCCCATTCTGTATGTTTCTTCAAGCGATGCTCGTATTGGTAGATTCAACGATGTTAACCTCGATACCAATTCTGGGGTAGTTACTCAGTTGACCTGGAATGGAGCTGAATGGGAAGCAGTCGACATTGTCCGTGGACTACCACGTTCAGAAGAAAATCACTCAGTCAATGGGATGGTACTGAGTGAAGATGGAACTAAACTTTATCTGATGGTAGGTGGCAATACTAACAATGGTGCGCCATCTGATTTCTTCGCCTATACAGGAGAATATGCCCTTTCGGGAACGGTTCTAGAAATCGACCTTGAAGATATTGCTAGCCGACCAATTTTAACCGATCCTTTAGGGGGACAGAATGGGACTTCTCGCCAATATGTATATGATTTACCAACCCTTGACGATCCAACAATTACCAATGTCAGCGATGGAGTTGGCGAAGACATATCAGGGTTAGATGAAAATGGTCCTTGGGGTGGTAATGATGGCTTCAATATGGCAATTTTACCAGCCGATGCTCCATTGCGAATTTTTGCTGATGGTCTGCGGAACCAATATGATATTGTCTTAAGCGAAAGTGGTCAGTTGTATACCGTCGATAACGGTTCTAATGACAATCTTGGTGGTAATCCTCTCGATGTCAACGGAAATCCCACTGAGCAACCAGGAGCAGGAGAAGCCACCAATACTCCTAACGATGGGGGGGCTGGTGATCCAGAACCACTATTTTTGCTCCAAGACGGCGATTATTTTGGTCATCCTAATCCTGCGCGCTCAAATCAAGATCTTGCCTGGACAGTCTATGGTGATGATGGTAATCCTGATAGTTCTTTGTCCCCTAATAGCGTTGATAGTTTAGCAGATCTTGTTCCTGATGGAGTTGATATTGCAGATGGCTTTATCATCGATCCGAGTAAGTTTACTGGCGACCCGACCCGTCTAGCTCAAAGCGGTATTCGAGTCGAACGTGACAGCGCAGCCAGTAATGCCATAGTGACTCTAGGATCTTCGAGTAATGGTTTGGCTGAATACACAGATGATCTCTTTGGTGGTATTTTGACGGGCAGCCTGATAGTAACTCAGTTCAACGGCAATATAACTCTACTTAATCTGAGCGATGATGGAACTTCAGTCGAGCCACTAATCGATCCTACAGCAGGCAATGAGGTTATTGATGATGATGGTATATTCACTTTGGCTACTGGTCAGTCAAGTCCTCTAGATGTAGTAACTACCGGTCCTGAGGGTACGATCTGGGTGGCTGAGTTTGGTTCCAACAACATCAATGTTTTTGCACCATCAGAGGAGGTTGAACCGACTGACTTAGATTTTGATGACGACGGTATTCTCAACGTTAATGATCCATTTATTCGTGATGACAGTAATGGTGGCGATGTTTTGGTCTCACCAGGTCAAGATTTGTTATGGGATTTTGATGCCGACCAAGATGGTAACTTGCCTGGTGCTAATGGTTATGGAGGTGGCTTAACTGGGGTGATGATCGATGGCAGCACAAATTTTGAAGAGTTTTTTCAAGAACCTTCAACTCTGCCTGGTCAGATTGTGAAGCTCGACAACGTCAAATTTACTACTGCGGCTGGGGGTGGTACTACAGTCATCGAATCTGTCTCTAATGGAGATCCTTTTCAAACTCCTAACAATGGGGAGTATTTATTCCACACTGGGGTAACAGTGGCACCAACGGTAGAAACATTGAACATCGAATGGAGTGTATTCAACCCAGGAACTGAGTTTACTGGATCGTTTCAGCAGGTAGGTGGTTACATTGGCACGGGGGATCAGAGTAACTATCTCAAAATTGTAGCGATTGAAGGTTTGAACGATGAAGTTCAGATTGTCCTTGAGGATAATGATGTTATTCAGTCACAATCGTTTATCCAGGCAGATAGTCTATTGAGTTTTCCTACCGATCAGCAAATCTTTTTTAGATTAGAAATCGATCCAATTTCGGGAACTGCAATTCCTACTGTCAGCTATGAAACTGGTGATGATCAGATCAACACTGCAACTGGACAAGCAGTTGACTTGAATGGAACTGCCGTCCTCGATGCGATCCAAGGCAACTATACCGTTGAAGGACAAGATAGTGGTCTTGCTGTTGGTTTGTTCTCTTCCAATTTCGGTGAACCTCAAGCAAATGCCTTTCAAGCAATTTTTAATGATGTTGAAATTACCGCCACAGGTACCGAGCAATCAGATTTCGTTTGAATATCAATAAAATAATCAGAAACTTAATCTGATTCCAAATAATCAGCGATCGCTTGAGCAATATTTTTTTTGCCTACAGCTTTTTGTGGTGTGGTTGAGTCAGTCACTAAATAAGCCACCTGCGCCCCTGTAGCTTGATGTTCTTCTCCGCGATTTGCTACCACCATTTTATAGCCTTGCTGCAATCTAGTTTGAGCAATTTTGATTAACTCTTCATGGGAGATATTTTCTTGATACTTAAAGGTAATCATGCCTAAGCTAGGAAATTTTGCCCTCACTTCACTGATTACTTTTTGAGTCGGCACCAAATCAATTTTTGATAACTCACCACTAGGAATTTTGCCTGGAAATACTTGCTGTGGTCGATAGTCAGCTACCGCAGCGGAAAAGATGCCAAAGCGATAAGGCTGCTGCTGTAATTGATTCATTACCTCGGCTAGATACTGGTCGTAGCTGGTAACTATCTGATGAGGTAGATAATCAGGGGGCGTATAGCTACCTTGTCCATGAATTAAGCTTACTTTTGCTCCTCGCAGATATAATTCTTCGGCGATACAGGCGCCTAATCTGCCTGTAAAGCGATTGGTCAAGCGACGAATATTATCAATTGCCACAGGTGTTGGTCCTCCAGTAACTACAATTGGTACATTCTTTAGAGGAGACTTGCTCACGGCACGACAGACAAAACAGGCGATCGCTTTTTCTGTGGGTAAATTATTTTTGCCGTAAGCTACTTTGGGAGGCATAATCTTAACTCCCAGACGATTTAACTTACTCAAAGATTCAATCAAGATAGAGTTATGCAAGCTTCCATGCATCGTCGGCACAACCACAATCTGAGTTTTGCCCTGTTCCATTCTGCCAATAGCTGAACCTAAAGTAGAAGTGATAACACCATCGGCTATCCCTAATGCTGCTTTGTTTATAGTGTTATAGGTGGCAGGAGCTACAACATAAGCGGCAAAAGGATTTTCATCACTCAAGTGTTCAGCGTTTGCCGTTAATTTGGTTACTACCTTATTAGTAGTACTCCACTCAAGAGCATCAACGGTGGTATATCTTAAAGCTTCTGGAGAGACGAAAGCCACTACATCTGCACCCTGACGACGCAAGGTACGGGCAATCAACGGAGCTTTAAGGGCGGCAATACTTCCTGTAACTAGCAATGCAATCCGCTTATGCTGTAGTTGAGTTGACTCAAGGGCTACCTGGCGATCGCTCAATGATGACTCTGGCGGCGGTTGAAAATCCCAATCGTTCATATTGGCTGTAGATAGATCAAACTCATTTTAACTAAAGTGTCGGGCACAATTCTCTTGTGTTCACCCACTTAGGGACGGGCAGTATAAACGCCCCTAAATGCGGAACTGTGCATCAGGACTGGGCTGATTTATCTAATCGATATCATATTTTTTGTTTATTATCAATTTGATAATTATATTAGCTACGTCCGTCAGTATAGCGATCGCCTAAAAACTAGAACAGCCATCTAATGATGATCACTAATACAAAAACTTTCAATTTCTCAATTGTGAATCATTATCCATCAAAAGAGAAGAATCCCAGCCGATCTCTACACCATAGTTTTGGGTTTGGAAAGCTGTTCCTGATAATTCCGACAATCTGCCAATCATCATTAGTTGCAATACAATAATCAGCAGTTTAGTTAAACTCATGGCGATCGCTAATTGTCAACAAATCAATAGTTGTTATTTTCTTATTTAAGAATATATATTAGCTTAAATCAAATGTATTCCTTGATAAAGTAGGCAAAATTAATGTTTAAATTAAGAAAACTAAAGCTATACTAATTTTGTAAAAAACAGACATTCTTATTAATCTTTTATTAATTATCATCGGTTAATGATTAAATAATTAATTATTTATTTACACCGTAAGCAATTTATATATTATTCAGAAATTAGATTTATTTGTTCGGCAGATAAATAAGTTTGTTGTCTATTTTTTATAAAAAGTATCGCTTTATAATCAACCTTGTTTAAAATCTAATAGAGAGTAAAAAAAATCAATACCTCATGGATTTCACTAAATTTTACCGTTTGTTAGCCAGTCCTACTTATCACGAATTAAGATTAAGAGCCAAAGAATATCTTCAATATTTGAACGTTGGTGATGAAGAACAATATTTAGCCGAAATCACTATGTATAACTGTATGGTTAGCTTCCTAGAAGATTTAGGTATGAAACGGCAGCAAGCGGAGGATTATTGTGAAGAACGCGATAATTTAACCGAATTAGCCTACTATATTAGCTCTATCTTGGGGTGATACAAGTTAAAAGGACATAAAAGGACAGAGGGTTTACCAAATGTTAAGAATCGATAGATATGATGGCATAACCTAACTAACTTCTAGTCTATGAGTTTACTTTATATAATCTTGGGATTATTTGCTGGAATTTTAAGTGGATTAATTGGTATTGGGGGTGGAGTTATGATTGTTCCTTCTCTGGTCTTTTTATTTGGCTTTTCCCAACAAGAAGCTCAAGGAACAACCTTAGGGCTATTAGTTCCGCCTATCGGAATTTTAGCTGCGTGGACTTATTACCAGCAAGGATATGTCAAT
>JBCCDL010000255.1:0-7630 GCA_039030815.1 Cyanobacteria bacterium P01_A01_bin.83
CTACGGTCGGGTCTCCCGACGCAGAGGCTAACGCCTCAAGTACGGCGCGTTGCGCCATCGTCTCCTTCGGAGACTGGAACGCTTTGCGTTCGTTCTGCGACGCTTGCCCGCTTTGCGGGCTGCTAGAACCAAGCTGTTGAGCGCGACAAAGGCGTTTCGCCGCATGTGATGCTGCTTCGCAAGCAGCTTATAGAATCGCGCTGTTGAGGTTGACTCAAAATTACGCCCGAATAGTTGATGGTTGATTGCGGTGTACTTCACTAATTTGGTCAAGGCTATAAACCAAGTCTTTGCTATTGTTATATATTGGAGATTACTAAACAATATATGATTGAAGATGATTAAGGATTTTGTCGTAAATTTTATTTTGAACTCTTCTACCACCTTTGCCATCTTCTAAGGGGATATTATCTACATAGTAATTCAAGCTAAATTGCCGACTTGTTTAAACTTAGTTTTGAGCCAAATTACTAATTCTTTCACATAGTTCATCTAAAGGAGTTTCAACCCGTTCTGGAGAGAGAATTTGCGCATAATCAGCGATCGCAACTCTTTTTAAGTAGCTTAATTTGATATTCCTATATTTTGGGCAGAATATATTTATCGCGACCGACTGTCTTAGAATTTTACTGTTTTAGAATTTTACTGTCTTAGAATTTTGTAGTCTCAAGAGATTTTATATATAATAGCAGCTATTAGCTTTTGAGCAATCTGTATAAAATTTAAACTTAAAAAATCCCAAATAAAAAGCATTTTTCAAATTTTATTAATTAAAAGACATTACTCGATTTCCAACTTTAAACTAGGCAAAAATTTCTGGAGGTTTTTTAATGATTTTCTCTGCCAAGGCATTTCATTAGAACCTAAAATTATTAATTGAGTCCCTTTTTTTTTTCGCAAGCCCAAAACAAACTTAGAGAGCATACTAATTCCAGAACTATTAAGAAATTCCAGCTTTCTTAAATTTAAAGTCATTTGTTCTGGTTGCTCATCAACAATCTTATTTAATAGATCGGTAATTGGTGCGTATTCTTTAGCATCGCCCAAACTAAGTAATCCTGCAAAATCGACTGTCGTTGAATCTAGGTCATACTCCACGGTAAAATCCGTACCCTTTATTTCTTCAATTGCCATTGCGTTTAAAATTGTTCCCTATACTAAAAATTGTCGCCTTTAATTTCTCTATACCGTTATCTGTGCCATTGAGGTAACAGTAATGATTGGCGACTCTGTATTAATTGTGGCAAATTTCCAGCCTAATTTAGCCGAATAATCGTTAATCATGGTTAAAAACCCCAATCCCGAAGCATTTGAATCTTCTTCCAGGCTTTTTTCTACCTGGCTTACATATAGTTCTTCTGGATCGCTGGCTAGCAACTGAGTCAAGAAACCCTGGAATTTTTCGGCATTTTCAGCAGTGGTGCTATTAGTAACATAAAGAACCGCCGTAATTTGAGAATTTTTTGGGGAGGGATCTTCGAGAAAGTAAACTCCAAATCTAACTTTAAACTTACGACTGTAATCGCTAAACTTCATCGCATTTTCTAATAGTTCGTTAGCGACATAGCCAACGGCTGACTTGCTTTCTTTGATACGGCGATCGCTATAGCGATCATTTGATTGGGTTGGGATAAAAGCTGAGAAGTAATCGCCAATAAATTGCGCCGATAAACGATTGTTCGACCATCTTTGTCTAATACAACGGGTATTAGGAGTAAAGGTTAGTTCTAATGAGTCGAGTTCGGGAGAAAATTCTTCAATGTAATCCCCAAATATTTTTTGCATGGTTTGGATTAATCTTTTAACTTAAATTTGTGGTCAACAGTACCCGACATCGGGAGCATGTCGGGGCGCCGCTGGAGTGAGTCACCGTTACACCGCCACGTCCGACATAAACGACATGCGGCGGTTGCGGAGCAAGTCCGAACAAAGGACTTGTCCGCATGTACTCACCGAAGCGCCTTTGTGGGGAGACCCCAGGCGAACGGCGCATCCGCGCCATCGTCTCCTTCGGAGACTGGCAAAGCGGAGCTTTGCGTGACTTCTAAAAGGACGGTGCCTTCTTACGAAAGTTGCTCATGGGGGAGACCCCCAAGACCGCACTTTCGCGCTGCGGTGACTTCGTCAAAGCTGCGTAATGCTTTGTTGATCTCGATTATGAGACTAATCCATATGATATGACCACAAATAGCACTTCGGGAACAATAGAAGCATTCGAGAGCCATTTTAGGAAGTGTTTTTCCGTCTTGAGTTTGTTTTTGTTTGATTAATTATTGCCATAACACGATTCATTGTCTGGGACTAATTTTGTTTTAAAACCAACAGAGTAATATCATCAAAAACTTTTCCTTTTCTCGATTTCAATGAATTGATTAGTGGATCACATCACTCAAGTAAGCAGTAGTAGTTCGATAAATTGATTCCAGGTAAAAGATTGGCTATTACTGCGCTGCTGTAAAAAGTTAGATTAAAAAGTTAAGTTTGTTTCAAAATTAGTAAAGTAATATCATCAAAAACTTTTTGTTTGCCAATAAATGCTCGCACATCATCAATAATTGCTTGAATAATTTCCTCCGCAGTAAGCTGCCAATGCTTACTGATAACTTCACAGAGTCTTTCCATGCCATACTGTTTTTTCTCCAAATTAAATGCTTCAGGAATACCATCGGTATAAAGAACTATTCCATCACCAGCATCTAACTCAACGACGGTGTGATCAATAAAATCAGAAATATCGTTATCCATACCAATGGGTAAACCCAAATCGTTGGTATCGATTCTTTCAATCTCTCCTTCTTTTCGTACCACGATGGTTTCTTCGTGCTGTCCGCTAATACTAACTTTGCCTTGGGAGTAATTGAGAATCGCTAAAGTTAAATTCTTCTCTGAGTCCATCCGTTTGACATTTTGAAAGATGGTGCGGTTAAGAACATCTAAAAAGACGATGGGATCTCTTTCTTGAATTTCTTGTAGGGTACGCACAGCCGTTTGAGTCATCAGCATTAAAATACCACTTTCCAAACCATGTCCCGTAACGTCGCCGATGCCAATGGTCACAACGCCATCTGTATGCAGCACGTCGTAATAGTCTCCCCCTACTTCATCAGCAGGTTGCATAAAGCCAGAAATGTCTAGACCTTCAATATCCTCAAATTCTTCAGGTTTGGGTAATACCATCTGCTGTAATTTCTGGGCTACATCTAACTCCGCACCCATACGCTCAATTTTGCTCAATGATTCTTGCAGAACTTGGTTTTTTTCTGCCATTTCCAGCATTAGCTGTTGGCGACTCTTTTGAGCAAAAATAGTTTGGGCTTGTTTGATCTGTCCCTCACTCAAAAATTTGGAATCATACAACCAGCGATCGCCTTTTATCTGATAATAATTTTTGACTGACAATAAGCTAACGCGATCAAAAAAGGGATAAATTAGTTCGGGGATCGCAATTTTATTTTTACTAGCAAAAATAATCGACAGCACGCAGGGTTGACTATTTGGTTCTAATTGCAGCATCAGATGTGGCTTCTCTCCAGAATCTACGAGCAAACGATTCATTTGAGACGTTATCACCGCTAGCCGAGTAGCCATAGTTTTGTCCGCGCTCAATAGTTCTACCAGCTGGAAAACATTCTGACGGATATCGTTGAGGTATAGGCGATTAATACTAGTTTTTCCTAAACTAATCATTTAAGCTAAGCCAGCCTCTATTTTTAAAGCAATACAGGTAGCGTCGTCATAATTTTTACCAAATCGGCGCACTAGTTGGTTGGTAATTGTCATTACATCATCGACGAAAATTGCTGGATCTTCTTGGGTGCTAAAATGCTCTTTAATGCCATCGGTATAAAGTAAAACTAAATCCGATTGATGTAGCTGGACTTTTTGCTCTGTAGGCTGACGAATACGCTTACCGACAATTCCTGCGGTGGAATAAAGTTTTTGAGGACAATCTTTTTGGTTTGAGGATCGCAGGATACGGATTACGGTATTGCCAACTCCCGTATAGGATAAGCTCTTGGTTTTTAGATTTAAAACTGCCAAACCGACTGCTGCACCCAAACTATCTTTTAATCGTTCGTGGAGACGCAGCATAGTTTGGCAAACATCATCATCCCAAATTTCGGGCAAACAATCTTTAGCAGCACGAGCTACTACATGAGCCTGGTGTCCATGTCCTAATGCGTCGATAATCGCCACGAATAATAGTTCCCCTTGTTGTTCGACTACAGCGACATCACCGCTAACACGCTCCCCAAGACAGGGTCTAACTGAATAAAAATAATCAACTGTATCTGACATATCTACAACCACTGCCTGATGACGATTCGCGTACCGAGATCGACTTCAGAACTAATTTCAAACTCATCCATCAGACGCTTGACCCCAGGTAAACCCATTCCCAAAGTCCCACCAGAGCTAAAATCATCCTCCAGAGCGCGATCGAGATCGGCAATACCAGGCCCTCTATCTTGAATAGTAATTTCAATCCCCCTTTTTCTATTTTTAGTAATCGGCGCAATAATCGCTTCCCCAGAATCGGCATATTTGATAATGTTGCGGACTAATTCTGATACCGCCGTAGAAACCTTTTGACAGTGATACTCATCAAAACCTAAGCTACAAGCCATGCGTTTGGTTTCCATAATCGCTTTGACCGTATCCACTTCTCGGCGCACCTGTATCCAACTCCTTTTCTCTTGAATCATAGCGCTCGCTTATAAGTTTTTAATTAAAACAAAAGCATCATCGAGATTGAAGGCTGCCTCGATCTCATTGATGTTGACATTTAAATCGACTAAAGCCGAAATCAATTCGGGTTTAAAGCCACAAATAACTATCTTAGTTCCCATAATCCTTACTACTTTAATAATGCTTCTTAATTCTTCAAAATCGGTAAAATCCATGATTTCTACGCCAGATAGATCGATAATTACCCCATTAGCCTCAGTTTGATATAGCTTGTCTAGTAAATCTTGCTTTAACTGCTTCAAAATTTCTGGAGTTAAATTGATTTGGATAGCAGCGATTACGCAGTTATGAGATATTTGCAACGGGATACATTGCCGATCTAAACTAGCCATATACTGTTATGCGATCGCTCATTTATTTCATTTGCACAATTTTGAGATTTTGACGCTTAAAGGCTTTATCGATCGCATCCATCATGGTGGAAGTAGTCTTGACCGTACCAACATCAATTCCCAAGTTGACTATGGTTTGGGCGTTGGCAGGGGAAAGTCCCGAAATAGTAGATTCGCACCCCATTAGTCGAGTCGCCTTGGTGATTTTAATTAAATAATTAGCAACAGCAGTATCAATTACCGCCACCCCACTAATATCGAGAATAAATTCTTTAGCTTTAGTTTTGCCAATCATTTGTAACACCGAATTCATAATCGATTGTGATCGCGCAGAATCGACAATTCCGACTACAGGTAACAGTAATATTCCCTGCCAAATTTCGGTAACGGGTGTAGACATCTCCATCAATGCCTTACTCTGTCCTGAAATCAACTCATTAGATACATAGTTGTACATCTCGCAGACAATACCCGTATCCAGATGTATCTGTTTGGCGATTGCATCGGACATGAGCATTTGCTCGTTTTCCGAGAGTTCCTGCTTTTGTACCATGTCGCTAAAAAGCTGGTCGAAAATATTCATCCCTGCAAAAAAAACCGTCATCGATAAGCCAATTCTGGCGTGGGTTTCTCCCGTGATGCGCCTTCTTTCTACATAGTCTTCGGCAATCTCACCAGCGAGAAATTCTTGCCAATAGTCAAGCTGCTTTTGTTGAACGTGATGCATAATTTTTTGATTGGAAAAAAACTGTTCAAATTCTGGCTGTTGAACCAGCCAATCGTACCAGCTATTGACGATGTTATCCACTTGAGGCCGCATAAATGAGCCAGCCATTTTAATCAGATTCAAATCTACTGTTTTGATGTCGTATAAATCTTGTAAGACTTTAGCACTGCGATGATCGACAACTACAGAATTGTAACTTTCTTCGAGTGAATTCATTGATGATTTTGATAAACAATATGCCGAAATTGGGCTTGAAGCCGTTTTTAATTAAAAGGACTATTCTATTAGGGTAGTCCTCACAGGTCGTCTGAAAAGTAAATTTTGTCACCTCACAAGCAGATTTCACACTAGATAATAAGGTTGAAGCTATTGTGATTTCGTTGGACTTAATTTGCTATGGAGTAGCAATTGCGACTTTTCAGATATTCTCTCAAGCTTATCTTAGAGCCTCAAACTATTATACGTAGCTAAAGGAATTGCTTATACTTGCTAAACTGTGAAGTCAGTATATTCTCTTTGAACCATTGATTAGTAAATTACTATCTGCCGCAATTAGACTGTATTTAAGATCCCAAGTTTCTCAAGCTGAGGATTTGCAAGTCAAGATCATTGGTAAAAACCAGCAAATCCTCAGGGGATATATTCCCCAAGTTTGGCTTAGTTGCGATCGCGCTGTTTATCAAGGACTTTATTTGAGTCAGGTTGAACTCAACGGGACTAATATTGCGATCAATTTACCCGAGATTGTTAAAAAGGAACCACTAAAACTGTTAGAACCTGTTTTTGTGTCAATTGAGTTAAAGCTAGATGCCTCTGATTTACAGGCTTCTCTTAATTCTGAGTTATTGCAGAGTGGTTTAGACGATCTTTGGCAAATGATTGTCAAGTCACAAAGTAGTCTTGACAATTTAGAATTATGGGATTTTAACATTGAATGGCACAAAATTGCGATCGCCGATAATCAGCTTTATCTCGAAGGCACCCATCAAAATTCTACGGTCGAAACCAAAGAACTTTGCCTCTCTACCAAATTAAGTTTGGTAAATCAACATACTTTATCTTTATCTGACCTCCAAATTACTAATCAATCTTTATTTATTAATCAGTTTCAACAGGAATTAGAAATCGATCTGGGAACAGATATAGCGATCGCTAAACTAATAATTGAATCTGAGCAAATACTATGTACAGGAAAAATTAGAATTAATAATTAACCTCACGGGGTGAATTAAGATGACCAAAAAACATCACGATTAAGCTGAGTGAGACTTGAGCAAAATCGTGATTAAATCTTGTGTGTCTATTGCTCAGATCTTGCATCAGTATAAATATACTTAATAAGCTGGGGCTCAGAATCAATTTATTTCCCTGTTCCCCTTTTCCCCAATAACACAAGAAAAACAAGACACCTGGGGTTCCCCCAGGTGCGAGAGGGTGTCCGTTTAGTTATGGGGTAGGTGCAAGATCTGAGTATTATGTAGGAGACTAAGCCTCAATCAAACCCTACGATACAGTCTGATTGATTATACTGTTGTCAATCTTTTGAAGTTTTGAGCATATATACCAGTCTGTGATTTCAAGATGTTGGTTGTATTTTGAGCTAAAGCATTAAAATTGTTTGGCATTCCATTTCCTCGCTTTGTACCCCTCGATTTGTATAAATCTAATCCTATTCTCTTGACTTTTGGAGATTCTTCTAATAGTACTGGACAAGTTTCTAAATCTTTGATCTTCATGATTTTATGCTTGCTGTGATTTTTCTCTCTCCGTAATTAACTACGGATTAAAGATCAAAATTATGCGTTTAAAGCAGTAAATTGAG
>JBCCDL010000256.1:0-7629 GCA_039030815.1 Cyanobacteria bacterium P01_A01_bin.83
AATGATTATATTGATTTTAATAATTGCGATCGCCAGTATTAAATGCGATGCCTTCGGCTAGCTTCGCAATCGCAATCTTCGAGCAATGTAAAAACTATTACTCTGTAGATCGATTGAGAATATATTGCGGGAATACTACTAAGAGCTTTGTAGTTAATAATTTCAGTAATGGACTTTTGGTATTTATTTTTTTTACTAGTAGTATTTTTCTTGATCTATAGATTTTTTTCAATTCCTTGCGCTCGAAAATTTCAGCGAATTAAAAAGTTAATCGATTTAGAATCTTTTGAAGCAGCTTATAACCTGATAGAGCAAATATTTCAAAACCAATATGCCGTTCTAGTTGGTTATCCTGAAACACTTTTACCCTATCGAGCTTTTTGTTTATTAAATTTATCCCGCTATCAAGAAGCTATCGTAGTTTACGATCTCCTTATTACAAAAATCGAACAAGCACCTGGCACTAATAATAAAGCTTTTCGACAGTATCTAAGTCAATTACTCTTTTATAAAAGTTGTGCTTTGGTTAGGTTGGAAGAATTTCAAAGAGCGATCGTTTGCTTAGATCGAGCAATCAAATATCAATCCGATAATCCTCATATCTGGCACCAAAAAGCCTGTGCCTTATCTGCTATAGAAGATTATCATAATGCAACAGTGGCTTGCGATCGCGCTTTACAATATGAACCAGAAAATTACGATGTTTGTCTGGTAAAAGCTCTTAGCTTATACGATTTAAAAGATTACCAAAATGCGACTGCAATCTGTGATTTTATATTGCAAAACCAGCCAAATAACCATCTCGCGTGGATGCAAAAAGCGATGATTGCTGATCGCAGTAAAGATTATTATACTGCCATTGCTTATTATGATCGCGTTTTAGAAATTCAACCAGATGATTACGATTACTATATTATCTATGATAAAGCTCGTTGCCATGCTTTATTAGCAGAAATTGATTTAGCAATTGATAATATCGAACGATTTATCCATTTATTTCCCGAATTCAATCGAGAAGACTTCAACAATGACCAAGACTTCAACAATCTCAAACAAGATCCGCGCTTTCAAGCATTACTCAAATAAATGCGATTGCAATATCAAATGAATAACTGATGTTACGCACCGATCTATCTGCTAAGGCTGGTTAAAGCGATCGCCGTTTGATGCTAAGTTAAAAGATTTTGTCCGTGCGATCAGTCGGCTACGGGTCGCATTGTAATCGCTTCAGGAAATCTATATTTCTTAGGATTTGGAGATCGACACAAATACGCTGAAAATTAATAGACTCTTTCCAAACGTAAAGACGATAGTTCGTTCATTTATACCAATTCTCTAGATTAAAGTTACAAATTAATTCACTGTTCACTGGTCATTGATCGCTGGCGTAGCATCAAAGTTTTATTAGTTTTGCTGGTTGAAAACAGATTGTTGGTTAAGATAAATTCAACTTTAGAGCGATAAAAAACCAAAATTATGGCGATACTTAGTAAACTAAATCCTAACTTCAAGCGATCGCCCTAGTTCGATTTAGTCGTTTCCAATTAAAACTTTTGATAATTATGGCTATTACAACCAATCTTCAAAGCAATACAGGCGATCAAACCGCGTCGTTTTTAGAAGAGGCGGAAACAACTTTTCAGTGGACAAAGCAATGGTATCCAGTAGCTGTAGCCGATCTACTCGCTGCTGATCGTCCTCATGCCATTCAATTGTTGGGTAAAGATTTGGTGTTATGGCAAGATAATACTAGTAAATGGCACTGTTTTGCCGATTTT
Source organism: Cyanobacteria bacterium P01_A01_bin.83 (assembly GCA_039030815.1). GTDB lineage: Bacteria > Cyanobacteriota > Cyanobacteriia > Cyanobacteriales > Xenococcaceae > Waterburya. The sequence goes on from JBCCDL010000256.1 coordinate 1,779, forward strand.
TGTCCCCATAGATTAGCTCCCCTGTCCCAAGGGCGTATCGAGTCAGATGGGACGCTGTTATGTGCCTATCATGCTTGGCGTTTCGATTGTCAGGGCAACTGCGTGTCTATTCCTCAATCTCAAAATCCAGAGACAGAGGCAAGAAACTGCGCTAATCGAAAATCTCGTGCGGTAATCTATCCCACTCAAGAATTGCAGGGTTTGATTTGGGTTTGGGCTGAAGCTGGTGCTGAGGCAGAAGTTGAAAGTCAACTAAGACCGCCACGTACTGTTCCCGAACTCGAAGAACCCTCAGACCGACTTGTCACACCAGATTGGAATATTAGAGACTTACCCTACGGTTGGGATTTCTTTATGGAAAACGTTGCCGACCCCGCCCACGTACCAGTTTCCCATCATGGCATTATGGGCAGTCGTTATGAGGATGCCGTATATTACGATATGCCCCGTTTGAGGGAAATATCGACGCAAGAGGGTTTTTCCTTTGGAGTTACCACTACCAATCCCAAGATCGAACAAGCAAGTCACGATTTCCAGCCACCTTGTCAGATGAGGATTGCCACTGAATACCAAGATGGAGGCAAATTAATCTTAGTTTTGTATGCAATTCCCACTCGTCCTGGTTGGTGTCGTCATATTGGCAGACAGATTTTACTTAAGAATGATGCTGGTAAAACTCCTCCAGGACTTGGTTTTTTTGCCCTCCCAATGCCCAAGTGGTTGCTTCATGTTTCGGCTTCTTTGTTTTTACATCAAGATTTGGTCTTTTTGCACTATCAAGAGAAGATAATTGCCAAACGAGGTAAAGGTAAATGGCTGGATGAAGTTTATACTCCCAATCCTCAAGACAAGGCAGTAATTACTTTTCGTCAGTGGTTGGCAAACAGAGCGGGAGGCGGTATCCCTTGGGAGGAAGGTTGCGATCGCCAGCTCGATACCACAACAGACCCAGATCGACTATTCGATGTCTGGACGGGTCATACCTCACATTGTCAGGTCTGCCAAAATGCTCTTAAAAATATCAATCGCCTGACAGTCTTAAGTTATTTAGGTGCGATCGCCTGTTTATTTTTGGCTCTATTTATTGATGGACGCTATACTGCCATCCAAGCAATAGCTGAACCGACAAGTGTATCGATGTGGCATATACCGCCTTTGGGTTTTGGCATTGCGATCGCGGGAGCGATTATTTTGGCAGTATCGGGTTATCTGTTGAAAAAATTGAGTCGGCTATTTTATGTCTATAAATTTAGCCACGCTGATAATCAGTGACCAGCAAGCAGCCCGGAGACCTTGCCCCGCCTCGAATTTTAGATAGCGATCGCTTCAGAAAATCTATATTTCTTAGAGTTTAGCGATCGCCATAAATACACTGGAAATTAGTAGCTTCTTCCCGAACATGAAAGACGATGGTTCATTCAATTAGTTGTAGCTGTGGCAAGCTTCAAGGTCAGATTAAGGATGTGAACAATATTAATAGATGTGTTTGCTACTGTACCGATTGTCAGGCATTTGCCCGTTATCTAAACAAGCAAGAAGAAGTTCTCGATAAACAGGGTGGAACTAGCATCGTACAGACCATTCCCGAAAATATTGTTTTTGACCAAGGCATTGAAAACCTTGCCTGTATTCGCTTAAGCGATCGGGGTTTACTACGATGGTATGCAGCTTGTTGTCATACTCCGATTGGTAATACTCCAACAGACGCTAAATTTTCTTTTGTGGGCTTAGTTCACAGTTGCCTTGGTTCAGATCGGAATTTGTTAGACGAGACTTTTGGCTCGATAACCATGTATATCCATACCGCAGATGCCTTGGGGGAAACTAAGCCTAAATCGCGAGGTGCTTTTCTGGGAACTTTGCGGATATTAGGAATGATTCTTAAAGCCCGCTTGTCTGGTGCTTATAAAAACACGCCATTTTTTGTTTCAGGATCTACTAGCACTCCCATAGCTACTCCCAAAGTTCTTAGCGAGAATGAGCTTGCAGAGGCTAAAACAATCAAGCATGAAAAATAAATGATGTCGCTTCAAGAAGTAATGAAATGGGAGTTACTGTTCAATACAATTTAATTGGGAGAGGTTGGTCAGAGTGTATCTTTGAAATTGACGATCAAAAAATAATTATGATCGCATCTTATCTATGGAATGCTTTAGCCGATTTGCTTGATGCAGCAGCGAGTATTGTTAGGGGTGCAAATGAAGCTACAGCGAAATTTGAAGATGAGCCTGGTGAATATAGATTAATTTTTACCCGTTTATCACCAGATAAATTACATATTTGTATCCTATGGTTTGGCGATACTTTCAGTACAAAATTAGATTTAGAAGGCAAAAAAGTCTTTGAAGCTGAATGCCGATTGCGAACTTTTGCAGGAGCAATTTTATCTGCATCACAAAGAGTTTTAGAAGAAAATGGAATAGAAGGCTATCAAGAAAAGTGGGTTAATCACGAATTTCCAATTCACTTGCAAGCAAAACTCCAAAAGGCTTTGAATAATAAATAAAATAGCAATGACTGGACTTCTTATTTAATTTAAAATAGCGATTGTATTTAACACGAGCGATCGCTCTTTTAACAAAAAGCATTAGCTACAATCAATCTCAAAACCTAAACATCATGACAATGATCGACATTAAAGACCTAGCAATCAATTACATCACCAACGAAGTAGGAGAAAAAACTGCTGTAATTTTGCCTATAGAACAATTTGAGTCATTACTTGAAGATCTAGAAGATCTAGCAGTAGTAGCAGAGAGAAAAAACGAGCCTACTACTATATGCGATCCACTATTTGAAAAAGCGCGCAATGCTATGCATTGCCAGTCGCCGCTTAGGCGACGATCTGGGCATTCGCCCTGCGATGAGGCAGTCGAGCAACACCGAATCAAAGGCGAATCGATCGCTGTAAGTGTAAATGGCAAAGTAAAAATTGTGACTCCAGAAGACATTATTCCTCTATCCCGAAATTCCCGTTAGTTTTGATGGTGATTCTAGTAGTCTCGAAGAATATGAAACTCTGGTACAAAAAGCGATCGCAGAATCTGTTACATCTGAAATTTTGAGTGAGAACGATGGGGACAGATTTTTTGATAGTGCAGATAGTTTCCCTCTATTTGATTTTCGCGTCACTCTATTAGATCAAGAACGGTTTCGTTTACATATTAGCTACGACTTACAAATATTCGATGCTTGGAGTTTATTTAGATTATTTGATGAATGGCATCAACTCTATCAAAATCCCCAACTAGAATTAGAACCGTTGACAATTTCTTTTCGCAATTACGTTTTAACAGAACAAAAAATTCAGCAGACAGAATTATACGAGCGATCGCAAAATTATTGGTTAAGTCGTCTTGATAGTTTGCCTCCTGCTCCCGATTTACCTTAGCTAAGCGCCCTAACGAGCTAAAAGAACATCTTTGCCGACGCTATGCAGGAGGACTGGAAAAAACTCAATGGCAGCAACTCAAATAGCGAGCAGCCAAGGCTGGATTAACGCCCTCACGGAGTCTTGTTAGCTGCTTTTAGGGAAATTTTGACAATTTGGCGTAAAAATACTCAATTTACTATCAGCATTGCTTTATTTAATCCATTACCGTTGCATCCTCAAGTTAATAATCTATTAGGTGACTTTATCTCTGCCACTCTCTTAGCAGTCGATAATTCTGATGCCGAATCATTTACTCTAAATTGGTTTTAACTCAATCTTGGCTAAAGGAGAAACTGACACAAGCGGAAAGAACGATCAAACTATGCATAGATACTCAAGACTTTGCCATCCTGCACCAATACAAAAATATCAAACGATAGCGTTAGACAAATCCTGCACCAATACAAAAATATCAAACGATAGCGTTAGACAAATCCTACACCAATACAAAAATATCAAACGATAGCGTTAGACAAATCCTACACCAATACAAAAATATCAAACGATAGCGTTAGACAAATCCTACATCAGTACAAAAATATCAAACGGTAGCGTTAGACAAATCCTGCACCAGTACAAAAATCAAAAACAATTAGCAATTAGTCTCCTTAAACAAAAATGACACAAGCAACAAAATGAAAGTTTTTGTGACACGGTTTGTGTATGTGGACTAAGTGTGATTCTTCGTCCGTACCTCCGATGCTTTAGCTTTTCTCGCTTTAAACTCTAGTAAATTAACTTTTTTCTGCAAGTTCTTATTCTCAGTTTTTAAGACAGCAAGTTTTTTTTGCGCTCGACGGAAATGACCTTTATATGCTCCTAAACTTTTATTACTTACCCCTAGTTTCTCGCGGCGTTTAACTTCTCTTGCATACTGACGTTGAAGTTTTTTATACGCAGACTGTAGCTCTTTTAGTCCACCTTTACACTCAGACTTAAGCTGTTTTAATTCGCGATCGCGAGTTGCTACCATTTTATTTAAACATTCAATTTTGACCAACATTTGACGATCAAAATTATTGGTTTTTATTTGCTTAATTAATCCTTGATAACTGTTATGAATCCAGTCATGTTGGGCTTTAAAAGCTCTGCGAGTAGCTTCATATTTAATCGTATTTAAAACTGCTTCTTTATAAATTCCGTCATGCTTACCTTTAATTTCAATTAGTAACCTGTCGTAATTGGTAGCATTGTGTCTCAGACTATCGCAGTTAGCCTCGATATATTTTGCGCGATCGCCTGTACTAGAATTAATAATATAGGCTTCGGCACCCTCTCCCCTTGGAGGATGGCAAACAATTCGATCTTTCCAACTTTGAATAACTTCCTGCAATGATAACTGTTGGGTGTTAATAGTCATTTGCCTTTAAATAATTAAATATTGGTCGCCAAATATAGAGACTAGATAGAAAAATAAATATAAGTTGAACCGACTTTCATAACTACAGCTATTTATTTAATAGAGATTAGTATTTAGCTATTAAGTCACATCCGTTTTAACAAGCAAACTAAAAAATCGCCACAGTAATTACATTTATCATTTAGCATTTAACAGTGATCAATGTTTGGAGTATGAGAGGATGTCTGAAAAGTATTAGATTATGCCAGTCTTTTTAGAGGATGGAGGACTATTCTCTAAGTTTTTAAAACATCGTGCAAGTTTTTTGCTCAGGGCTTTACTGCATTTAGCAAAAACCTGTTCGGCATCTTGAGACAAGCGAACTTCATACATCGTCTCTAATTGATCGCCAGTCTTTAGTTTTTTCTTCTTCTACTTGTCGTTCGGCTTTTTTAAAGGCAGACTCGAAACCAGCAATACTCAACAATTCTTCCGTTGCGTCAATTTCGTTTTCACTAGTTAGTTCTTCCCACAATTCGATAGGAACTATTACCGCAATGCGATTGCGCTTGCGGAGCAAGTCGAAGACTCAGCTAGCCGTAGGCATCGCCTTTTTCATCGGACACATAATGTAAATTCGAGTTAAGCCAAAAACTATAGTAATTATAGACATTACTAAAGCGATTGCTTTACTCTTAAAATAGTGCAGAATCACGAACATTTTACTTATGGATGAGCCTTTTAGCGCCTTAGATCCTCTGATTAGAAGAGAAATGCAGCAGGAGTTATTGCGGTTACAGCAAGAACTACATAAGACAATTGTTTTTATCAGCCACGATATACATGAAGCTTTTAAAATCGGCGATCGCGTGGCGGTTATGAAAGAGGGTAAAATTGTTCAGGTGGGAGTACCTGAAGTAATTCTTAAGCAGCCTGCCAACGATTATATTCGTGATTTTTTGCAAGATATTTACGACATCAAGAATCTTATACAATAGTTTGATTGGATTGGATAAATTTCTCCACAGGGGCAATCTATTACTCTACAGATTGTCTTAACCACAGGCTAATATCCAAAT
>JBCCDL010000257.1:0-7603 GCA_039030815.1 Cyanobacteria bacterium P01_A01_bin.83
GAGAAAGTCTCGTTAGATCCTAGGACTTGAGCCGATTGAATCTCAGATTGCATGAGAGGTGACTATATATCTAACATTTGTTTATATTCATATTACATTTTGCCATTAGAATTAGAATCCGTATTTATCCTGAATAAAACGGCTGGGCAGTAGTTATTAGTTATTAGTTATTAGTTATTAGTTATTAGTTATTAGTAGTTAATCGTTCAAATAGAGTCTTAAAATATACCTGAACGGGGACACTGTAAAGACAGTGGGGTCAAAGACCCAACTTGTTTTTGATACTTAATTTAAACTAATATGAATTACTCTAATGTCTGCTACAAATAAAAACTTTGTAAGGGCGAACGGCCGTTCGCCCTTACGCATTAATATGTTGCATTCTTTTTTGTATTTCATATAAAAACTAAAAACTAAAAACTTTGATAACTACCGCGACCCAGAAGATGAATTACTTAGATCCACATTCGGGAAGCTATAAAAATGAATCGATTAGGCGATCGCAATTATTCAAATTACGTGGGACAATTTTCGATTGCTTTATCACAGAAGTACTTGCACCCATTCGAGGATTTACACTGCTTAGTTTGGTGCAAGCCATTACGTAGTACATTTTTGTAACGCTATAGATAACATATTTGTTAAGACTAAGTACCTTTATGTCTTTATTCAACTTTAAGGTATTGTCTCTAAACAGGATTTAGTATCAGTAGACTAGCATCAAATATATATTTGACAAATATAAAATGCGCGCTCGGATCTCAATATATGGCATAAAGATATCCATTGTCGCAGAAAGTATAGATATTTTCGTCTGCAACCACAGGTGAAGAAAGTTGAATCGTTGAGCTTCCCGCAAATCTTTTACTCAGAGTATTCATAATTTGAGGTAGCCAAAGCTTGGGATTGAAGATCCACCATTCAGGTTCAGGTGCAGCAAACTCCCACAAATAAATCCCTGACTTTGCTTCTATGGCATTAATTGCTCCATCACGTTCGCAATAAATAATTCCCTCTGCTAATGAAATACTATTGATTCGTTGAATAGCACGTCCCGATCTTTGCCAAAATTTTGACTGACTTTTAAGATCTATCGCACACAAACAACCAATACCAGCACCTACGTAAACAAATTCCTTGTCAACTACCAATGGACTTAACGGAGAAAAGTAATATCTCTCCTCTACTTGAAAATGCCAGATTTCTGTTCCCAAATCGGCATTAAGAGCATAGATCGTACTATTATCTACTCCAACATAAACCGTATTATCAACTACAGTTGGAACAGAAAAAAGCCATTTTAATTTACCTACTTCAAACCTCCATTTTTCTTTGCCTGTATTGATATTTACAGCGTAGATATTTCCATTTTCACTACCAAAATATACAACTCCATTACTAATTGACGGAGGAGTTACTGGCATATCTTTAGTTGTTTTAAATTTCCATTGATCTTGACCATTTTCTAAATTTAAAGCATAAAGATTGCCATCTGCGCTATTAGCTAAAAGAAGAGCGCCGTATATTACTGGATTAGATTGTTTAACAAAATTAATGTTTGACTTCCACTTAATACTTTGGGTTTCAACATTTATGGCATAGATATATCCATTTGTGCCACTCGCATAAACAATTTGATTATGAAAGATCAAATTATCTAAGATGGTATCATCTATTTTTATTCGCCAAAGTTCTTCTCCTATTTGAGAGTTAATAGCATAGAAATACCCTTTCTTGTCGCACAGATAAATAGTTTTATTTGAAATAACCAAAGGACATTTAAGACCAGTGCTAGATGGTATTGATTCAGGATTGGAGACTATCTGTAGTTTCCATTTTATTCCTCTTAGGTTAGAAAGACCGCGAGTGTGATAAATTCCAGTACGTTCTACATTGGCTCGGTACATATATTATTTTGTTAAGCTACTCACACAATATTAATCTTCTTCTCATGAGAGCTTCAAGGTGGCAATACGATAATATTGTTGACTTTCTAAAATTATAGTTGCTCAATAAGCAATCATAACTATGTATAAAGTACCAATTACCTTATTTCGCTGGGCAGGGGCTTGGGGACCATTTAAAGTTAAAATTCCCTGCGGAGAATGCACCTTGACTAAAGACGTAATTTTAGACACTCTTCAACAAGAGTTGGCAGGTATTCCCGTCGAGTTAGAGATTCGTGAATGGTTGACAGAATGGTGGAAACCACTATTAAAAGGGGGCTGGCATGCACCGATAGTTATGGTTGACAGAAAGGTTATCAGTCAAGGACATGCCCTAAATCGGGGTTTGTTAACTCAAGCAGTGGTCGAAGCATATGCTAGTACAGCCTCAATTGAGAGGAGTCATTTGTTTGGCAAGGAAAGTTGTCCTCACTGCCAGCAAGCCAAAGCCAACCTGAAAGAAGCGGGAATCGAGTATACTTATCATGACGTAGTTCGCAGTTCTCGCGCGCTCTACGAAATGTTGGCAAGAGTTAAGCCTTTAATAGATCCTAAAACACCGATAACGGTTCCTCAAATTTGGCTGGGCGGTAGATATATAGGAGGAGCAGATCGGCTGAATGAGTTTCTTAATCAACAGTCAGAGAAAACTTATCAAAGCGATCGCTCTTTCTCCCCAAGACTTTAATTTAGCTCAACTATAATAAATTAAGACCTGAGATCAAGCACGAGTTAATTTAGCTCTTAGTTCAGTTTTAAGGCGATTGAGAATTGATTTCTCATCTAGAGAATCTAGAATTTTCTGCACTACTACCTTGGGACTTTGTTCTCCCCAGGAGGCACCGTTTGCCAAATAAGTTTTAGTTACCTGCCCAATGGCGTAGGAAGATACTCCAGCCACGCTTCCTTGAGCGATCGCCACTGATAGATAGGGAGCTAGAGATAAACCCCCTGTAGCAGGTACGGTTAATCCTAACAGCCCCTTTAGTGAGCTTAAACCCAAGGTAGTTAATAGCTCACTAGCGCTGATGCCTCCCATACTCAAGGCGATGTTTTTGAGTAACTGAACTGCTCCTGACTGAGTCATGTTAATACCATAGAGGCGGGATAAAGCTAGAATAATTCCTACGTCGATCATCGCACCTGAAAACAAATCTACTGCTGTTACAGGATTGAGGGCTACTGCTAATGCCTTGACCATCGTGCCGCGATTAATAAGATCGTTGGCAGCGCGATCGCGAATAGATAACTTGCGCTGCAAGAGCTTTTCGTTAATTTGATCGGCAAATAACATGCTGTTGAGAGCGACTAATGACTTGCCCTCCCGTTCTAGTAATTCCAGAATTTTTAGCTTGAGAGTTTGTATTTGGGCAGTTCCCCTAACTCGCTGTACTTTGAGTTTTCCTGTACTATCTTTTACCCCCCTAACCTCAATAGGAGATGCCGCCACCATAATGATCTCATCGGGTGAGATTAATTCACGGACTCTTTCTTCTTTAATTTTCTGATAGATAGCGATTCGATCCGCTTCAGGATACTGATCAATTTTATTGAACACTAGTAACATTGGCTTTCCTGCTTCACGCAGTTTGGCTAAAGCCCGATATTCAACTTGAGTGATATCTCCCGAGACAACAAACAAAATGAGATCTACTCTTTGGGCTAAATCGCAGGCTAAACTTTCCCTCGCCTCTCCATTCACCTCATCAATGCCAGGGGTATCCAACAGTTGAATTTCTCCCCCTTGATTGTTAGTAATAGTTAAACGCTGCAAATTCTCCGCAGTTTGAGCAATTTGTTCTGGCTGCAATTTCCAGTTGGCGGTGTCGATAGTACGGGTAATACCATGAAGGGCACCTGTAGGAAAAATATCTTGTCCCACTAAAGCATTGAGAACAGAAGATTTGCCTCGACCAACCATACCAAAGGCAGCAATCTGCACCACCGACTGTTCTAGCTTATCTAACATCTGTGATAGCCGTTCTATTTCTGACTCCAAGCCACTTTGTTCCTCCGCAGTTAGATCGATATTGCTGATTAAACTACGTAGAGATTTTTGTGCCTGACGATAGTTTAACTCAGCAGTAATGGCTTCAAAATCAAGCAGAGTTTGTTCTAACTCAGTCTGATTATGTGTTTCCTCTAGAGACAATACAGAATACCTCTAAGTTTGTGACATTATTTACTTGACCTTCAATTTATAGTGTGAACTATTTTTCGTGTGATAGCAGTGTTAGTGGGTATTAGAAAAGTTAATTAGACGCAAAAAGCGCGATCGCGCTTTTCCTGAGTAGACAAGATTTAATTTAGAATGAAGTAGCTAGATCATAGGTTAATAACTAAGATTAAAAATCTTTTACCTTTAATTCATGATCAAAGAGGTAGAAAATTTGATAGCCTAAGCTAATAGCTTTGGGAACGAATCAAGAGCGTGGAAATATCAATTGGTCGCGGAAAACAGGCTCGTAGAGCCTATGGATTTGATGAAATAGCACTTTCCCCTGGAGTGCGTACTCTAGACCCTAGTCTGGCAGATACTACTTGGGAGATTGGCGGAATCAGCCGCGAAATACCAATCCTCGCTAGTGCGATGGATGGCGTGGTTGATGTCAAAATGGCAGTCATGTTATCTCAGTTAGGATCAATCGGGGTCTTAAATTTAGAAGGCATCCAAACCCGATACGAAGATCCCAAGCCAATCTTAAACAAAATTGAGTCAGTAGGGAACGATGGCTTTGTGGGCTTGATGCAGGAACTTTATGCCGAGCCGATTAAGCCCGAATTAATCACTAAAAGAATTAAAGAAATTAAGAGCCAAGATGCGATCGCTGCTGTTAGCTTAACTCCCGCAGGAGCAAGTAAATATGGTAAGATCGTTGCTGAGGCAAGAGCCGATCTGGTATTTGTTCAGGCTACGGTAGTGTCTACAGATCATCTTTCTCCTCAGGAGATAGCACCGCTAGATCTGGCTAGTTTTTGCCAAGAAATGCCGATGCCTGTAGTGCTGGGTAACTGTGTAACCTACGAAGTTGCTTTGAAGTTGATGAAAGCTGGCGCAGCAGGAGTCTTAGTAGGCATTGGACCTGGTGCTGCATGTACTTCTCGGGGTGTCTTAGGAGTAGGTGTCCCTCAGGCTACTGCCACGGCTGACTGTACTGCGGCAAGGGATGATTATTATGCAGAAACTGGTAGATATGTACCAGTGATTTCTGATGGTGGCATTGTTACTGGTGGCGATATTTGTAAATGTTTAGCCTGTGGTGCAGATGCGGTCATGATTGGCTCTCCAATTGCCCGTGCTGCCGAAGCCCCAGGAGGAGATTTCCATTGGGGAATGGCTACTCCTAGCCCAGTATTGCCCCGTGGGACGAGAATTAAAGTGGGAACCACAGGTACGATTAAAGAGATCTTGGTAGGCCCAGCCAAGCTTGATGACGGCACCCATAATTTATTGGGCGCCATCAAAACCAGCATGGGAACTTTGGGAGCTAAAGACCTCAAAGAAATGCAGCAGGTAGACGTAGTAATTGCTCCCTCCCTGTTGACGGAAGGTAAGGTGTATCAAAAAGCTCAACAATTAGGAATGGGAAAATGATCTCAAGGATGAAGGATGAGGAAGAAAAAGTTACTTTAAATATTTCAAACTTACTCAAGCTCAAAACTTTTACTCACCTCTCCTTCAAAAATTCATTTTTGGTTTTCATTATTGTTGAGGAATCAAACCATCAACAAATTCTTGGTCGTAGGTAGGTACTTGTAGGTCAATTTGAGTCTGAGGTGTAACTTCAATTACAGGACTGGTTAATCCAGTATCATTAATATCACCACCGCCAACAAAGTGGTCGCTTTGGTTAATTTGTTGTTGTGGTGCGGCTCCTACTCCAACTTGGGTGGTAGTGCCTACTGACGCATTACCTAAACAATTATCATCGCTACCTGTATTAACCGTGTTTTGCTGGTCAGCAGGAATTGGTGAACTATGAAGTGCCACTTGGGTAGTAGCATCGACAATCGCACAGGCATTAGCCGAAGGGGTGTTGTTTGGCAGGAAGGGAAGCAATGCAGCTAAGGAAAATAGACTTAAGCTATATAATTTAGTTTTTTTCATCGTGACCTCTAAGGATTTAATTTAGTTTTCTCTTAAATGTCTTCATAGGTAGCTAATGATTTTTATATGCAGCAGCAATATTCAAGCAATTTTTAAATGTCGATGGATAGAGTGATGGATAAATTGACTTTAGCTAAAAAAATTTACCAGACATCAAAAATAACGGGTGAACAGTACCCCGCCCTAAACGGACGGGGCTTGCGTTCACTTCGTCAGTTTACCTTGCGCTCTGGTCAACAGGTGAATGAGTATTTCGACAAATACCTTTTTGAAGCGCAGCCTAAATTATTGTTTGAGATTTCTAGTCAACTCATATCTTTTATCCCTGAAAATATAGATGCTATAGCAGGTCTGGAAATGGGCGGTATTCCTCTGGCTACAGCTTTATCATTGCAAACAGATATTCCGCTACTTTTTGTTAGGAAAGAAGCAAAAACTTATGGTACCTGTAAATTGGCTGAAGGTGGAACAGTCGAAGGCAAGAAGTTACTCATTATGGAAGATGTAGTTACCTCTGGTGGTGCGATTATTGATGCAGTTAACCAGTTGCGAAAATTAGGAGCAACCGTTGAACGAGCTTTATGCGTTATTGATCGCGAGGGTTCAGGTAAGAAAAATTTAAAGAGTATTGGAATTAAGCTTGATGCGCTATTTACCAAGTCTTATCTAGAATCTGCGTAAAGCATAAGATTAATAAATCAAGTTGTTAATCTTCTGGTATTTTTAGAATGTTTTGAAATAACCTAGTTGAATCTACTGAACCAGATAGTAGAAACAATTGAGGGTCTTACTCCTAAATGCTTGACTACTAGCTGATGTAACCAAATATTCCACAGTGCCATCGTCGACGCAGTAGAGATTGCTGCTCCTAAGATGCCAAAATTAGGAATTAAAATCGCGTTGAGAATGAGATTTAAGACTGCGCTAAAACCTAAGACATATGCACACTGGCGATGATGCCCCGTCATCTGCATTAGATAACCCACCGAACCTGCCCCAACATTGACTAGTTGTCCCAAAATCAGGATAGTCATTGACCAACGAGCAGCTATAAATTCAGCCCCAAATAAGCCGAGAACGCGATCGCCAAAAATTATTAGCAATAGAGCTAACACCAGTGTGGGATAAAACATCCAACGAGCAACCGCAGAGGTAAGCTTTTGTAATCCTGCATAGTCTTCTTGAGCGTGGAGAGTGGCAAACATCGGTGCAGCGATCGCATTAACCCCAGCGAGAACAAAGCTAACCCCAGCAGCAGTTTTGAAAGCAGCACCATAAATTCCTACCTGAAGTGTACCGAGCATGGCACCTGTCATGATGGTATCGGTTTGGGAAAGCACCACTAAAGCCGAATCATTAAACAAGAGGGGTAATGCCATGGCAAACCATTCCTTACGGGAGTATTCTGCCTCAATTTGGGAACATTGTGCTGGTAGCTGCCGATTAAAAATCCATAGTTGTAATGCTAGGATCAAAGCTAAACTCAACCAAGTAATCGCGATCGCTTTACTACTAGATAACTGATGGCGGTAGTAAAATGCCCCAGCAA
>JBCCDL010000258.1:0-7574 GCA_039030815.1 Cyanobacteria bacterium P01_A01_bin.83
CGCAGCAAAAATTGGGACAATGGCAAGAGGCAGAAAAATCTAGCTCTTTGAGTCTGAAATTATCACAATCACAAGCGGAAAATCTTGCGACTTTGGCTCAGGCTTTAAATACCAAAGGCAGCTTGGAATTAGCTACAGGTAAAACACAAGCGGCATTAGAAACCTGGCAACAAGCAGCCGCTAGCTATGAAAATGCTGGGGATCTAACTGGAGTAATTGGCAGTAAAATTAATCAAGCTCAGGCGTTACGGACTTTAGGTTTACATCGCCGAGCGCAAAAACTACTAAATCAGACACAACAAGAGCTAAACGAGCAAAGCGACCCAGTACTTAAAAGTAAATTACTTCATAGTCTGGGAACAACTTTACAAACTATTGGCAATTTAGAGCAGTCGCAAAAAATTCTAGAAACCAGTCTGGCGATCGCTCAACAGCTTAATTTATCCGAGGAGCAAGCAGCAATCCTGTTTAGTTTGGGGAATACCGCCAAATTAAAAGAAGATTATCCTAGTGCGATCGCTTTTTATCAACAGGCGGTGGCTCTTACTGCTCAACCTCTGACTAGAGTAGAGGCGCAATTAAACCTGTTAAGCTCTTTAATTAGCAGCAAACAGGAGCAAACTTTTGAGACATTATTAGCCACAATAAGAGCCGATATCGCAAATCTCTCGCCAAGCCGCCCTACTATCTACGCAAAGGTTAATCTAGCCAAAAATTTGATTATTTTAGGGGAGAAAAACTCTGATTCAGTAAAGTACAGCCAAGAAATTGCAGATTTATTGCAAGAAACTCTCCAACAAGCTAGAAAACTGCAAGATAGTCGCGCTGAGTCTTCTACTTTAGGCACCCTCGGTCATTTTTACGAACAACAACAAAAATGGTCAATTGCCCAGGATTTGACTAAACAAGCTCTTAACCTTTCACAAGCTCTGAATGCTGACGATCTGAGTTATCAGTGGCAATGGCAACTAGGCAGAATACTGCGAGTTCAAGGAGATAAACAAAATGCGATCGCCTCTTATGCCGCAGCGGTTAATCACTTACAGTCTTTAAGAAGCTCTTTGGTAGCGGTTAATCCTGATGCACAGTTTTCTTTTCGCCAAAGTGTTGAACCAGTTTATCGTGAATTAGTGGGACTATTGCTAGATGCTAATCCTAATCAAGAGCAACTCCAGCAGGCACGGGATGTCATAGAATCGCTCCAGCTAGCAGAATTAGAAAACTTCTTCCAAGAGGCTTGTCTCGACGCTCAACCGAAAGAGATAGAACAAGTAGACGCTACCGCAGCAGTAGTTTATTCAATTATCCTACCAGATCGCTTGGCAGTAATTTTATCCTTACCCGACGGTACTTTACGTCATTATTCGACATATCTGCCCCAAGCAGAAATCGACAATACGATTGAAAACCTTTATCAATCCCTAAATCCAGTTTTTTCTGACCAAAAACGAATCCAGCTATCTCAACAAGTCTACGACTGGTTAATTAAACCCGCAGAGGTAGATTTAAACCATAGTGGGGTAAAAACTCTGGCTTTTGTCTTAGATGGCAGTTTACGCCAGATTCCCATGGCAGCTTTATTTGACGGCAAACAATATGCGATCGAAAAGTACAATATTGCCCTGACTCCTGGATTACAACTACTACCATCCCCAGGTCTCCAACAGGATAAATTGCAGGCAATAGTAGCAGGTGTGAGCGAATCTAATCAGGGATTTTCCTCTCTACCTGGCGTAAAAAAAGAAGTAACCCAAATTTCGGCTCAATTATCCTCTAAATTACTGCTCAACGGGGAATTTACTGACACGAATTTCCGCAAACAATTAGAAAAAACTGCCGCTCCCATTGTTCATCTGGCTACTCACGGTCAATTTGGCTCTACTCCAGAAGATACTTTTATTGTTACCTGGAATAATCGCATTAAAGTCAATCAACTAGAAGGCTTACTCCGTACACGAGAAACCAGTCAAGTTAAACCAATCGAACTGATGGTTCTCAGTGCTTGCCAGACAGCCGCAGGAGATGACCGTGCAGCTTTGGGAATGGCTGGAATGGCGGTTCGTTCGGGGGCTAGAAGTACTCTGGCTACTCTGTGGTCAGTCAAAGATGAATCTACGACTCAATTAATGGATAAATTTTATCAGCAGCTAGCCCAATCGCGATCGGATATTAATAAAGCACAAGCCTTGCGTGAAGCGCAATTAGCTCTGATCCAATCTCAGGATTTTAATCATCCTTTTTATTGGTCTCCTTTTGTGTTGGTAGGAAATTGGTTATAAAATTACAGTTTTTCTGTTAGTCTTTGCTGGTTTTATCCTAATCAATAAATTACGTCTTTGACCGAAAATAATGGGACAGGCGCCCCGTACTTCTAGGACGGCTTTAATTTCTAGGTCTTTGTTGTTCTGTTATATATTTTGTAAGCACTTCTATTGGCGCACCACCTACAGACACAGCAAAATAGCTAGGCGACCAAAGAGCTTTTCCATTTTTAGGTTTCTTAAAGCCAGCTTGTCCATATCTACGGCTGGACACTCCTTTAAGAGCATTAACTATTTTGGATACAGATAGCTTTGGTGGGTATTCAATCAGAGCATGAAGGTGTTCTTTCTCCGCGTTTATCTCCAAAATCTGCATATTCATTAGTTTTTGGTACGTACTGCGCATATGTCAGTAACTAAGATAAAAATTGCTATAGTTCGAGTCCTGGGGTAGGTTTGAATGATAAGATTGAGCCTTGCCTAAATTATTCTCTTTTTATTCAGGATTAATACCAAGATTGCATTTAATTAAAATCTTAGTTAAACAAGAAAATGAGCGAAATTATAGTTGGCTTGTCGTTAGCGATTTGGTTGTTTTTAATCTTATTTTGGGGTAATTTTTGGCGAGGGGATCAGCGTTTAACTTCTGATACTAAAGAAATTGCTGCTCCCCGTATTTGCACCGTGATTCCTGCCAGAGATGAAGCAGAAGCGATCGCAATTAGTCTAACTTCTTTGTTAAACCAAAATTATCCTGGGGAGTTTTCCGTCATCGTAGTTGATGATAATAGTAGCGATCGCACTGGCGAAATTGCCCAAGAAACTGCCGCAAGTCTGGGTAAACAGCAAAATTTAACGGTTATTACAGGAAAACCTTTGCCTTGCGGTTGGTCAGGTAAACTCTGGGCAATGAATCAGGGTATCGAGTTTGCTCAAGCCAAAACCCCAGACTATATTTTACTTACCGATGCTGATATTCAACACGATCAAAATAACCTAAAACAGTTAGTTGCCAAAGCTACAGCCGACAACTTAGATCTGGTTTCCCTGATGGTATTATTGCGTTGCCAAAGTTTCTGGGAAAAACTATTAATACCTGCCTTTGTTTTCTTCTTTCAAAAACTCTACCCTTTTCCCTGGGTCAATGATCCTCAAAAATCTCTAGCAGCAGCAGCAGGTGGCTGTATCTTAATTAGTAATCAGGCTTTAAGCTCAATTGGCGGCATTGCTGCGATCAAAGATGCTCTAATTGATGACTGTACCCTCGCCCATGCCGTTAAGTCACAGCAAAAAAACATTTGGCTAGGATTAACCGAAACTACTATTAGTCTGCGAGGTTACGATAATTTAAAGGTAATCTGGGACACCATTGCCCGCACTGCATATACTCAGCTCAACTATTCCCCCTTGCTATTAATAGGTACCTTGATGGGGATGGCGCTAGTCTATCTCGTGACTCCGATCTATCTTGTCATTGGTATCTTAAGTAGCAACTGGCTTGTAATTGTCATCTGCATCATGACTTGGATGTTAATGATTATCGCTTATCTCCCCACCATCAGACTATATAAGCTATCTCCTCTTTGGGCATTTTGGCTACCTGCGATCGCTTTTTTATACACTTTAATGACCCTCGACTCAGCAATCAAATACTATCAAGGTCAAGGAGGTGCCTGGAAAGGGAGAACTTATCAGTAATGCTAAAAACGGCAATTACTAAGAGAGCTGACTGCCTGACACAAGTACCTCAAACCCTTTCTATCTAAAGGTTTTGCCTTTTTAATTAAAAAGAAGGAAAATGAATGCTGAACTCCGAATTGTAATTCCCATCTTTTTTTAAGTCTGCATTTAAGATAATAGATCCTAATCCTGCTTGAGCCTCCCAAAAAGCACTGCCACTAGTTAAGTTTGTATCGCCATCAAGATTGGCTTTAATTCCGAGATTACCCAGAGTAGATTTTGTCTTGAACTTGATACTGCCTCCAGTAAATGTCCTTTTTTGATTAAAGTTACCATCAACTTTGATATTTGAACCAAAGGGTAAATTAGCAGACCAAGAGGCATTGGCACTCTGAAAATGAGTTTGATGATCGATTTCAATATCAGCCTTAAATGAACCAATAAATGCATTAGTAGCAACTTTGACTTTTCCTCCAGTAAAGTTAGTTTGGGCAAAGTTACCTTTGACGAAGAGTGAACCTAGTGCGGTATCTGCACTCCAAGTTGCATTAGCACCATTAAGTTTTGCCTGATGGTCAAAGTTACCGTTAACGAAAAGCGAACCTAGTGGAGTATCTGTATTCCAAGTTGCATTAGCACCCATAAAAGTAATGTCTTGATCAAAGTTGCTTTTTACTGCCACCGTACCTAAAGCTGTATTGACTTTCCAAGCCGTAGCAGTATTTAATAAACTAATTTGTTGATCGACATTGATTAGTACGTCCACTAATCCTAAGATAGTATTAGCCTTCCAGGAAGCTTTACCTTTAATTAGCTGTGCCAGGGAATTAAAATTACCATCAAGTTTTAATACTCCTAATTTGCTTGATGTTTGCCAAGAAGCAACTCCTGGTTTAAACGTAATAATTTGTTCTACAATTTGTTTAATCTCTGATTCACGCAGAATATTGTTTTGCGTTGACAAAACGAGATTAGAAGGAAAGGAATTATATAATGAGGGCTGAAGAGTAGTTTTATTATTGGTTAGGAATAAAGTATATTGAGGAAGTTCTTTATTTGCTAATAAAAACTGATTATCAATCACTCGCTCTAGATTTTCATCTTGATCTTGATAGTTGTTTTTTAGCTCTCTTGACGAAGTCACCGCAGGCACCGTGCTTTCAGCGCGGTGTAACGGTGACTCTGCCTGAGTAAGGGTAGGTCTAAATAAGAGGATAAATGTAGCGAGAAATATTTTTGTTATAGATAAATACATGAACAATAGATTTCTCAATAACAACTAACAATCAGATTTAAAGCGCTAAATTTAGATTATTACTTTCAATTAACAATCATAAAAACATTTTAACTTTGCTCACAATTGAACCGCTGTGATCTTGGGTGGTTCAAATAGCATTAATAATCAAGTAAACAAACTACGTGTATTGCCTAGTATCACTAGCTTATGTTATGAACTTCTGTTGTTTCAAGTTGGTAAGTTAGTGTTACTATGATTCATTAATTATCTAGAGCCAAAAATAATAATTGGCGATTCTATTCAAAATAAAACGTGATGAATAAATTAAGCTTAAATATAGGCGATGTTGAGACTATATATGATTATGTATGATTGCTCAATTAAATAATTTTATTGGCGAAATAGCCGCTTTAACTGCGGCATTACTTTGGGCGATTTCTTCTGTTATCTATAGCCGACTGGGATTAAGAATTCCTCCACTACAGCTTAATCTTTACAAGGGGTTAATGGCGATCGCCATGATTGTGATTACGCTGCTGATTCAGGGTGTAGCCTCGACTAATGTATCAATTGCTACCTATGGATTACTATTTCTCAGTGGTATAGTCGGAATTGGTTTAGGAGACACTGCATATTTTGCGGCTTTAAATAGCCTGGGTGCCAGAAGAACTTTATTATTGGAAACTGCTTCCCCCCCAATAGGTGCTTTATTAGCCTTGGTTTTGATTGGCGAAATATTGACTGCTAGTACCTGGTGTGGTATTTTAATCACTATTATTGGTATAGCTTGGGTAATCAGCGAAAGAAACCCTCTAGAGCATGCTGGGGTTTCCCGCCAAGGGATTATCTGGGGCATCTTAGCAGCGATCGCTCAAGCAACGGGAGCAGTAATTTCTCGTTTTGCCTTAACTCAATCAGAAATTACACCTTTGGCAAGTACTTTGATCCGCTTAATCGGTGGCACCGTAATTGTCCTGGGGTTAATTTTATTGCCGATCGCTAGAGAAACTACAAACAAGGCTACAACAAGGTGGCAATCAAGGCGTAGTTTAGGAATTATTGCGATCGCTGCTTTTGGTAGTACTTATCTTGGTATCTGGCTACAGCAAACCTCTCTTAAATTTGCCCCCACAGGAATCGCTCAGACCTTTCTCGCCACTAGTCCTCTGTTTATTTTACCACTGGTGGCACTACAGGGAGAAAAGATTAGCTGGCGAGCAATTTTGGGTGCGGGTATTTCTTTGACGGGGATTGCTTTAATGTTTCTTCGTTGAACAGACTGCGTTTGTAATTAGTTAGTTCGTAGCTTTTAGCTTTTAGCTTTTAGCTTTTCAAATTTACTTATCGTAATTTACTATGTTTCTTAAGCTATAGCAAAACAATGCAAAGGAAATTAATTAGCTTCGCGGTAGCGTAATTGGTAGTAAAGATTTTTAAGCACTCAAATTACTATAGACTCTAGATAATATGAAATCTAAAAAAGAACACTACGTATTGAACTGAAGGACTGAGTAATGAGTAATGAGTAATGAGTAATGAGTTTTTACTAACCACTAACCATTAACCGCTAAACACCAATCAAGATAATTTCATTTGTAGCAAATATTTAAGTATTTCATATAATATGGTGACAACGAGCCTCTGCTCTAAAAATGATTGTCAAACTCCTCATCGTGGTTATCATTGGAATCAATTCACTCCTGACTATTTTGAAGGCTGGTATTTTCGTCTCACTTTGCCTGAAATAAAGCAAACTTTTGCCTTTATGTATTCGATTGAAGATCCTTTAGGAAATCAGTCTAATAGTGGTGGCGCAGTACAAATATTAGGTATTGATGAAGCTTATCTGATCCGTACTGTTCCTAATGTACAAAAATTCTGGGGCGATCCTAAGAATTTGGCGTTGATTCACTGGCATAAAACCAATCTCAATAAAGTCAAACTACTATCCCCATCTGAGTTTTGTTCTAATATTACGGAAGGATATCAGGCAACAGCTACGATCAATCAAGGAAGTATTTACGACCCCTCCAGAAATGAATATTGCCGTTGGGAATATCAAATAAAGCCGGTCTATGGCTGGGGAAATCTAAATCAACCTCAACAATCATCCGCAGGCTGGTTATCTGCTTTCCCCATATTTGAGCCAGGATGGCAAATTACCATGGCACACGGTTTAGCTTCAGGATGGGTTGAATGGCGTGGTCAACGATATCAGTTTGCTAATGCCCCAGCCTACAGTGAAAAAAATTGGGGTAGTTCGTTTCCCCAAAAGTGGTTTTGGCTAAACTGCAATAGCTTTCAATCTACAGCAGATTTGGCTTTAACCGCAGGAGGAGGAATTCGGCAAGTACTATGGTGGCACGAAGAAGTTGCTCTAATTGGGATTCATTTTC